>VXTH01000228.1:0-1387 GCA_009837565.1 Chloroflexota bacterium
ACGCCTGCATGGCGCACTTCACGATCATGGTCAAGGGCATCTCGCAGCTCTTCCCGGGCGGGCCGCCGGTGGTCAAGGCGGCGCTGGGCTACGATGTGACCAAGGAGGACCTGGGCGACGAGCGGATTCATGTGTACCAGTCGGGATCGGTCGACAACCTGGCCGAGGACGAGGAGGACGCGTTCCGCCAGATTCGGCAGTTCCTCAGCTACCTGCCGCAGAGCGTCTACGAGATGCCCGAACGCGCGGAGCCGACCGACGATCCGAACCGTCGCGAGGAGCGGTTGCGCCGGCTCGTGCCGCGCGACCGCCGCCGCGCCTACGACGGCCACCGTGCGATCAACTGGTGCGTTGACCAGGGTTCCTTCTTCGAGATTGCACCGAACTACGGACGATCGCGGATCACCGGCCTGGCGCGGATCAACGGCTACCCCGTTGGCGTGATCGCCAACAATCCGATGCACGAAGGCGGCTCGACCGACGTCAAGGGCGGCAGCAAGGTGATCCGCCTGATCCAGCTCTGCGACATGTTCCACCTGCCGATGATCTCGTTCGCCGATGAGCCTGGATTCATGGTCGGGATCGAGTCGGAGAAGCTGGGCATCGAACGAGCCGGCGCTCGGCTGGTGATGGCGACCTGCCAGTCGCAGATGCCCTGGGCGACTGTCGTGATGGGCCGCATCTTCGGGGTCGCCGGCCAGTGTCAGCATCGGCCGACCGGGATGTTCCAGCGCTGGGCCTGGCCCTCTGGCCGCTGGGGCTCGATGCACATCGAGGGCGGCGCGATGGCCGCTTATCGGCGTGAGATCGACACGGCCGACGATCCGGAGGCCAAGCAGGCGGAGATCGAGCAGCGTCTGCAGGATCTCGCCTCACCCTTCCGGACAGCCGAAGCAACCGGCCAGGACATCATCGACCCCGCAGACACGCGCCCCCTCCTCTGCGAGTTCGTCGAGGACGCGCAGGCGATCCTGAAGACCCAGCTGGGGCCGTGTCCGTATCCGTACATGCCGTAGGTGGTTCTCTGCCTAGCTGCAGCCGAACCACAACCGTCATTCCCGCGCCCGGCGCGGGAATCTCGTCCGCGCCGCTGATAGGAGAGGGGGCGAGATTCCCAGCGGAGCTGGGAATGACGGGGATTGGTTGGTTGCGCCCGTAGGGATGAATGCGAAACGCCTACCCTGAGCGCAGTTGAGAGAGAAGAGGCGCGATATGTCGGACCAGATCATGATTCACGTTGGCACCATTGGACAGGGGGTCTGGCGCTCGCCTGATGGCGGCGGGGTCTGGCAGAAGGGGCGCGGCGTCGGCGAGCAGTCGGTTCGCTCGCTGGTCGTCTTTCCCGATGACGCCAACCGATTGATGGCCGGCGCCGACGATGCGCTGC
>VXTH01000228.1:1397-3308 GCA_009837565.1 Chloroflexota bacterium
TGTCGGACGACAACGGCTCGAGTTGGAGCGTGGTCGACAGCTATGAACCCGACCGGCAGACCTGGTCGCTGGCCGTTGACCCTAGCGATACCAGTACGATCTTCGCCGGCGGACGCCCGGGCGTGCGTCGATCGCGCGACGGCGGTCACTCGTGGGACGATCTGCCGGTCCAGATCGTCGAGGAGTGCCCGGTTGGCATCCCGCGCACGACCGTGGTCGTGATTGACCCGCTCAACTCGCAACGCATCTATGCCGGCGTCGAGGTCGATGGGGTGCACAAGTCGATCGACGGTGGCGATACCTGGGTGCGCGGAAATCCGCTGGGTCCGGAGACGTTCCAGGCTGACATCCACTGCATGGGGCGTTCGACCGCGCCCGAGGGGGCGGCCACCTTTGCCACGAGCCCATACGGCATCGCCCGATCGGACGACGAAGGTGAGTCCTGGCTGCAGCACGAGTTTCCGCCGCTGACCGAGCGGACCCCGCGTTCCTATTGCCGCGCCATGATTGTCAAGCACGACGATCCGAACACGATGTTCGTCGCCAGCGGGGACGGCATTCCCGGCACGACCGGAGCCATCCAGCGCACGACCGACGGCGGCCAGACCTGGTCGCGCTGTGAGCTGCCCGTCGAACCGAAGTCGGTCGTCTACTGGCTGGCCAGCCATCCGTCCGCACCCGACACGATTGCGGCGGCCTCGCTCTACGGCTACGTCTACCTGAGCGAGGACGGCGGCGACAGCTGGTCCAAACTGGACCGCGAGTTTGGCGAAATCCGCGCGCTGGCATTGTCGCCCGCGTAAGCGTCGGCGCCCTGTTCGCCGCCTTGTCCGCGGTCCTGGAAGCCGCGTGCGCGATACAGTAAATCCACGTCGATTTTCGGTGGGGAGGTGGCTGTATGCGTGCGTTGTCTCTGATTGTCCTGGCCCTGATTATCGCGCTGGGGTCGGTGCTGGCCGCCTGCAGAGATGACGGCCAACAACAGCAAGAGCAACAGCTACAGCAACAGCAGGCGCCGACCGAACAACAGGATGCGTCGGCGCAACAGCGGGCGGCTCCGCAGCAGGCCTCCGAGGCTGAGCAGGAGAGCCGGACAGAGGAGGCGGCGGAGGCGGACGAGCCCACGCAGGCACAGTCGGAGCCGGCTGCTCAGGCGGAAGATGTCGATCCGCTGTTCGCTGCGGCGAGGAGCGCGTTCGAGGCCTGGGCTGCCGACCTCGACTCGTGGGAGATGGCCATCGACGTGGACCTCAATCTGGGCGGACTCTCGGCGCAGGTTGAGACGACGGTCGCCGTCCAGTTGGAGCCCTACATGGCGCTCGCAACGATCGACGCCAGCTCGCTGTTCGAGGTGGCGGGCGAACTCGCCGGCGACGCGGAAGCCGAACTGGATGAGCCTCTGCTGATGCGTGTGCTGATCGAGGAGAACGCCGCCTATCTCTCCATGCCCGAGATGGACGGCTGGATTGACCTGAGCGATCAGTTCGACGAAGCGCTCGACAGCCTCTCGGCGTTGCTGGGCGCCAATCCCACCGAGCTGGCCGACCGGGACCAGTTAGGGCAGACATTCGGCTGCGTTGATGTGGTGGGCGGATCGACCACGGAAGGACAGCACGCCGGTGAGCCGGTCTGGTTGGTCGAATGCACGGTCGATGTCGAGACGCTCGATGAGTCGGCCGCGCAGCAACTGCAGGAGTGGGGCATCGACGCGAGGGCGGGCGAGATTGAATCGATGCTGCTGCGCCTGACGGTCAGCCAGGCGTCGGGCGCGCCATTGCTGGTTGAGACGGAGGCCAGGTTGCAGGACGCGTTCGGCCTGTCCGGTGACGATTCGGACGACGCGAACGAGGAACCAGCCTTTTACGTGTCGACGGTGGCCAACCTGTTGTCCTGGAACGAGCCGATCGAGTT
>VXTH01000108.1:0-3300 GCA_009837565.1 Chloroflexota bacterium
TGCCCCAGCTGCTCAAGCAGAAGAACGCCGAGGCCTCGATCCGGCGGCGCGACGCGTATGGTTCGTTCGCCGCCGACTTCCTCGATTCGGTGCAGGGTCTGGCGACGCTCAAAGCGTTCGGGCAAAGTGGGCGACGCGGATCGGAACTGGCTGAACGGGCGCAAGACGTGTTCCGCTCGACGATGGGTGTGCTCTTCCACAACGCCATCGCTCAGGGACTGACGATCCTTGCGATCACTGTCGGGGCCGCGGTCGCCCTGTACGTCGGCGCGTTGCGGGTCGAAAGCGGCGCCATGGAGCTCGCCGAGTTGCTTGTCGTGCTCATGCTTGGCGTCGAGGTCTTTCGGCCGTTGAGAGAACTGAGCCAACTGTTTCACCAGGGACTGCTAGGTGTGGCGGCGGCCGAAAGCGTGCTCGACGTCGACCGTGCCACGCCACTGACGCCCGACGCAGAGGTCCAACCGGTTGAGCAGCTGGAACCGCGGATCGAATTCGACAACGTGACCTTCAGCTATCCGACCGGTCGTCGGCCGGCGTTGAGCGACGTTTCGTTCACTGTGGAACCGGGCAGGCGAGTCGGGGTGGTAGGACGGTCCGGTTCGGGCAAATCCACATTGCTCTGGCTGTTGCAGCGCTTGTACACGCCGCAGGAGGGCACCATCAGGCTGGGCGGACGCGACCTCAACGAGCTGCGTTTCGCCGATATCCGCGCTCAGATGGCGGTGGTGCTGCAGGACACGTACCTGTTTCACGGATCAGTTCTCGCCAATCTGCGCTTCGCCAGACCCGATGCGACGGAGGATGAGATCCGGGAAGCAGCGCAAGCGGCGAATGCGCACGAGTTCATCAACTCTTTGCCCGAGGGCTACGCCACCGTGATCGGCGAACGCGGACACCGATTGTCGGGCGGCGAACGCCAGCGCGTCGCGATCGCGCGGGCGCTCTTGCGCGATGCGCCGATGCTGATCCTCGACGAGGCGCTGTCCAGCGTTGATGCGGAGAACGAGGCCACGATCCAGGCCGCGCTCGACCGCTTGATGCAGGGCCGGACGACGCTGATCATGGCCCACAGACTCTCCAGCGTGCGCGACTGCGACGAGATCCTCGTGCTCGATGAGGGGCGCCTGGTTGAACGCGGCGACCACGAAACGCTGCTCGCAGAGGGCGGCGTCTACGACTGGTTGATGGCAGGTCAGATGACCGATCCGAGTATTGACGGATTCGTCGATGACGCCCCACTGGCCGAGCGGACGGGAGCGGCCGCTACCAGTTCGCTGGCCATCCGCGACTACGGCGGCGGCGCAACCGAAGCCATCGTCCGTGCCGAGGGCATGGGCTGGCAGGAGACATCGGCCAGGCTGCTTGCGCTCGCCGCCCCCTATTGGTTCAAGACCACGCTCTCCTTCCTGACCGGGGTGGCCCACTTCTTCGGAGCCATCGCCGTCGGGGTGATCGGCGCCCTGATGGTGGCCAACGTCCGTGACGGCGACTCGATCACGCTGTTGGCGGTCCTGCTCATCGTGGTGGCCGTGCTCACGGGACTGTTCCGCTTCCTCGAGAACTGGGTTTCGCACGACATGGCCTTCCGCTTGCTGGCGGACATGCGGATTGCCCTGTTCCGCAAGCTCGACCAGCTCGCCCCTGCCTACCTGTTGCGCCGGCGTTCCGGCGACCTCGTCTCGATGGCCACGCAGGACGTAGAGACGGTCGAGTACTTCTTCGCGCACACGATCGCCAATGCGTTCGTCAGCGTGGTCATCCCTGGTGTTGCTCTGGTCACGTTGTTCATCGTCGACTGGCGTCTCGGACTCGGACTCGCTCCGCTGCTGATCATCGCCGCGCTCAGTCCCCTGTTCACACGCCGAATCGTCGACCGGCTCGGCTCGCGTTCACGTGATCATCTGGGTGCGCTCAACGCGCACATGGTCGACACATTGCAGGGTCTGCGCGAGGTGACGGCATTCCAGCGAGAACGGGAGCGCAAGACCGAGTTCGAAGGATTGATGCGCGACTACATGCCGATTCGCGGCGGGTTCAACCGGCAAATCTCGACCCAGAGGACGTTGCTCGAAGGTCTGACGGGATACGGCGGATTGGCTGTGCTGACGATTGGCGGGGCGCTGGCGGTCCGAGGCGATATCGACTCATCACTCGCGCCCCTGCTGACACTGTTGGCGATGGGCGCGTTCATGCCGGTGGCCGAACTTGCCCAGGTTGGCCGTCGATTGGGCGACACCCTCGGCGCGACACGCCGGTTGACGGCGGTTCACTCCGAGGCGGTTGCGGTGGTTGATGGCCCCGGGACCGGAGCAGACGTCCAGCCAGAGGACGGGGTCGGCGTCTCGGAAGGGGCGTTCGCCTCTGTCGGATTCTCCTATGAGGACACACCACGGGCGGCGCTGGATGAGGTCTCATTCGACCTCAGACCGGGCGGCACGGTTGCGCTGGTCGGACCGTCCGGCGCCGGCAAGACGACCGCGGCGCACCTGATGCTGAGGTTCTGGGACCCGCAGGATGGCAAGATCACACTCGAGGACGCCGATCTGCGCACCTACCGGTTGGACGACTTGCGCGGCCAGGTCGCGCTCGTGGCTCAGGACACGTATCTGTTCAACGCGTCGATTCGAGACAACTTGCTGGTCGCCAAGCCTGAAGCCGACGAAGGCGAGCTCCTGCTCGCGATTGAGCGAGCCGGCCTGGCCGACTTCGTTGAATCGCTGCCGGACGGTCTGGACACCCCCGTCGGTGAACGGGGCGCGCAGCTGTCGGGCGGCCAGCGCCAGCGAGTTGCGATTGGCCGCGCTCTGCTCAAGGATGCGCCGGTGCTGATTCTCGATGAGGCCACGTCGCATCTCGACGGACTGAACGAGCGCCTCGTGCGTAATGCGCTGGACGAGCTGATGTCAGACCGGACCACGCTCGTGATCGCCCACCGGCTGTCCACGGTCCGCGACGCGGATCAGATCGTGGTGTTGGATGAGGGCAAGGTGGTCGAAATTGGCCAGCATGATCAGTTAGCGTCAGAGGACGGATTGTATTCCCGACTGGTGCGCCGACAGCTGTCGGCGGCAAAGCGTTAGCAAGGAAGCGATTGTGAAGACCTTAATCCTGGAACTGATCACTCTGGTCGTGTTCTTTCCGTTGCGAGTTATCTCGCGGCTGTTTGGTCGCCGCGCGAATGCGAAGGTGCGCAACTGGCAAGACGGCATGTGGACCTGGGTACTGGGCGCCGCCGCCGTCGGCTACATGGTCGGCGATCACCACGCCGGCGATGCCGGACAAGGCGTGGCCGGATACGAC
>VXTH01000239.1:0-944 GCA_009837565.1 Chloroflexota bacterium
GCCGCCCCAGGGCAGCGGGTCGTCGATGAGACGGGCGTCGCTGGCGTCGATGTTCCCGGCGCCGTAGGCTCGCCAGCTCAGCACAGCAGGGCCGCCCAACTCACGCTCGACGTCCAGCAGTTCCTCGCGCACCGCGGTCAGCGTCTCAGCGTCGCCGTAGTCGGAGATGCTGATTGGGCCGCGTCGCGGCAACGACACCGAGCGCGGAGCGGCGCCCTCGAAATCGATCCGTAGCGCAGCCAGATCTCGGCCGAGCGGGTCCTCCGACCAGGCCAGACCGCCAGTGTGCTCCGCTAACGTCGCATTCATACGCTCAGCATATGCAAGGATTCGGCAGCCTGCGATTGAACTGGTGGAGAGTTGGCATCTGTGCCCGACCCTGATCGATCTGAGAACCAGAGAGCCCTGCCGACTGGTAAGGCACCGATCGCTCTGCTGTCTGAGGTGTTCATGGCGACGCAGGATTCGCGGGTTGTTCAGGGTGCGGGGGTCGGACTTGACGCCGCGATCATTGAGTGGGGGGATCGCGCTCTGGTCGCGGCGTCCGACCCAATCACCCTTGTCGACGCCAACGCGGGTCGGTTGGCCGTCGCGGTCAATGCCAACGACATCTTCTCGGTCGGCGCCGAGCCTGAGTGGATGCTGGCAACGGTTCTGACCCCGGAAGGTGTGGACGCCGAGGCAATTCGGACGCTGCTTGCCGATCTGTCCCTGGCTTGCGATGAGGCGGGAGTCGGGCTGGTCGGGGGGCACACAGAGATTACCGATGCTGTCGTGCGCAGCGTCGTGTCCTGCACCATGATCGGCAGTGCGCCTCTGGAGCAGATCATCCCCTCGGATGGCGCAGTAGACGGCGACGTCATCGTTCAGGCCGGTGCGGCAGCGGTTGAAGGCACGGCGATCCTGGGCTATCCGCAGCTCATCGATGATCCTGGAGTGAGCAT
>VXTH01000239.1:954-3295 GCA_009837565.1 Chloroflexota bacterium
ATTGAGGGGGTCCATGCGATGCACGATGTCACCGAGGGCGGCATTGCAACCGCCGCGCTCGAGTTGGCGGAGGCTGCCGGCCTGCAGCCGCAGTTGGATGCCGAAGACATCATCTGGCTGCCAGAGACACTGGTTCTGCGCGAAGAGCGTGACCTGGATCCGTTGGGGCTGCTCGGTTCGGGCACCTTGTTGGCCGCCGTCTCGCCCAAGAGCGTCGATCGTGCGCTCGCCGAGTTGTCCAACGCGAGTGTGCAAGCATCGCCGATCGGCCGGGTCACGGCCGGGTCACGCGCTACACTCAGATTCGGCGGTCGGATGGGACCGCTTCCGCGCTTCGTGCGCGACGAGGCGTTGCGGGTGTCCGACGATACCCGGCGTTCTACACCGTGATGTGGCGCCAACCGAGTTCGAGCGAGCAGGTTGGCAGCGGACAGGAGTCGATGTGAGCGCACATGTGAACGGGAAACCGGCCACCGTTGGGCAGCTAAAGGAATCCGGCTACCAACCCAGAACCGTCCGTGAAGAGATTCGCGACAATCTGATTGCCCGCCTCGAGGAAGGCGGACCGCTGTTCCCGGAGATTCACGGATATGAGGACACGGTCGTTCCGGCGCTCGAGAACGCGCTGCTGGCGGAGCAGGATGTCATCTTCCTCGGTGAGCGGGGCCAGGCCAAGAGCCGCATCATCCGCGCCTTGACCGGACTGCTTGACGACGAGATCCCGGCGCTTGAAGGCGTCGAAATCTACGAGGAACCCCTCGCGCCGATCTCACTCGAGGGTCGGCAGAAGGCAGAAGAACTCGGAGACGACGCGCCGATCCGATGGGTGTCACGCGGTGACCGCTACGGCGAAAAGCTGGCGACGCCCGATATCACGATCGCCGACTTGATCGGCGAGGTTGACCCGATCAAGGTGGCTGAAGGTCGCTATCTGTCGGACGAGCTGACGATCCACTTCGGCCTGATTCCACGCACCAACAGGGGAATTTTCTGCATCAACGAACTGCCTGACCTGGCGGAACGGATCCAGGTAGGGCTGCTCAACATCATGGAAGAGCGCGATGTCCAGATTCGCGGCTTCCGCGTTCGGCTGCCGCTGGACGTGTTGATCGTGGCATCGGCCAATCCCGAGGACTACACCAATCGCGGCCGGATCATCACGCCACTGAAGGACCGTTACGGCGCCCAGATCCGCACGCACTACCCGTCCGAGCTTGAGACGGAACTGGAGATTGTCTCCCAGGAAGCGGCGCCGATGGCAGCGCCGGGTCGCAACATCAACATGCCCGACTACATGGCCGAGATCGTGGCTGAGATTGTGCGACTGGCCCGCCGCAGCCCCGACGTGTCACAGCGATCGGGCGTTTCCGTGCGAGCGTCGATCTCCGGATACGAGACGCTGACAGCCAACGCCATGCGGCGCGGCATCCTCGGCGGCGAGGATCAAATCGCCCCGCGCATCTGCGACCTCTGGCACCTGGCTCCTGCGCTGCAAGGCAAGATGGAGTTGGAGACCGTTGACGAGGGCGCAGACGAGAAGGTGATCGAAAAGCTGATTGCCGGCGCCATTGCCGTCGTCTTCGGTCGTTACTTCGAGCTGGGCGAGCTGGAGCCGGTGATCGCGCAGTTCAAGTCGGGGCTCGCGGTCGAGGTGGGCGAAGCGCTCAAGGCCGGAGACTATGCGGCCATCGTCGGCCGGGTCGAGGGTCTGGACGAGGCGTTGCAGCCGCTCAACGTCGGCGAGGACGCCGCCTCGCTGGCTGCTGCCGTCGAGTTCCTGTTCGAGGGGCTGCACCTGAATAAACGACTCAACAAGGATGTCGTCGGCGGTAACGTCTTCTATCGCGCCTAGACTGCGGGCAACTCGCCGCCGACCTCATTGATGGAGTGAGCCATGCCCGCCCGATTCCGGTTCTCACAATGGGATGGCACGCAGGACATTCCGGCGCTCGACGCCGACGACGTCCTGCAATCGCTCTCCGACGACCTGCTCTCGTTCGGCGATCTGCAGCAGGCGCTGCGCAACATGATGCAGCGCGGGATTCGCACACCCGACGGCGACCGCACCGACGGTATGCGCGACCTGTTGCAACGCCTGCGCCAACAACGGCGGCAGCAGCCCGAACGCTTCGACCTCTCCTCTGTGTTTGACGACATTCAGCGTCAGCTCGACGAGATCCTGGATATGGAGCGGGACACGCTCGACGATCGGCTGGACGAGGTCGGCCCCCGACCGCAACCTCAAGAGCCGGCGGGCGAGCAAATTCCGGGAGACCCGAGTCAGCAGGGTCAGCCTCAGCGGCAGATGCGCGACCAGCAAGACGGCCAGCAGGGAGAGCAG
>VXTH01000315.1:0-2360 GCA_009837565.1 Chloroflexota bacterium
CGCCGGGCAGATCCGCGTGCGTGATCACGCAGCGCACGCCGTCCAGCGCTTCCGCCTTCGAGGCGTCGATGCTGAGGATCCGCGCGTGCGCGTGTGGCGAGCGCAGGATGCGACCGTAGAGCATCCCCGGCAGCGAGATGTCGGCGCCGTAGTTGGCCCGTCCGGTGACCTTGTCGACTCCGTCGGGCCGGATTGGCCGCGTGCCCACAACGTTGTACGCCGGTTTGGTTTCAGTGGTCATCGTCCGCTCCTCGATCGCTAGGTTGGGTCCTGACTGGTCGTCGTCTAAAGGATATTCGCTCGACGCACCGTTCAGCATGGCATGACGGCACGGCGCAAGAGATTCGACATAGCCAAGGATCGACCGCGGGAACATGACACCAGCGAATTCTTGATTGCGATGCCATGAGGGGAGTTTTCCGGGTGAGTTGTCTGGATCTCCAGTTCTGGACGGAGGATCGTGAGTTCGAAGGTCCAAATTTGTCCAGATCTGTCCAGATTCGTCCAGATTGGGCTCGATCAGGACAGTTTCTCTCCAGCGGAGTCCGGTCGAATCCGGGTCTGTTCAGGCCGGGCACAGGTTGCCGAATAGGCATTGCGGTCGTCTTCTGGTCGCGTACGTACATCAATTCTGGTCGTGCCCGATTTCGCCTGGTTTGAGGAGGAGAGGGCGGGGACTGCTGAGGCCCAGGTTGCATACCGTGACCGACGGGAACGGTCGGCCCCAGGGTTGCATCAACACGACCTACCTGGTGATGTGGAGGATGTTGCCGTGCTCAATGTCGACGTCGAGCGAACCAGGCACTTGAAGGCCGCCCACCGTCGCGTACTGAGCCCAGATGGTGCCGTCCCAGATGAAGATGGCGATGGCGCCGTCTGGGTTGAGCGCAGCGAAGAGCGCGGCGGCGGTGGTCGAGTGCTCGGACAACCAGGTAGCGAATCCCGTGACGCCATTCAGACGCGCGATCTCAGCGGCCACCGCTCCGTCGGCTGCTGATGGTGTCGAACACTGCATTGCCAATGCCTGTTCGATCGCCGTCTGCTCCGCAGGGTCGATGGACAGCTGGTAGGTCATTTTGACTGCGACGGTGACGGTCGCGATGTGGCGACGTTGCTCGCAGGATCCGCCGCTCCACTCGGCGAGGTCGTGGTCTGATTTGTTCAGATTGACGCCCGCTTCCAGGCACCAGAGATTGGCACGGTCGTTGGCAAACTGCCTCTTGCGTGCGTTCGTCCAACCGGATGCGCCGGAGTCGTAGGCTTCCTTGAGCGCGACGATGTGGTCAACGTGTTCGCTGGAATCGCATTGCAGCGCCGCCCTGGCCGAGCTCGAGTTGAAGCTCCAGTTGTCCCGGTCGTAGCCCGACGTCGTGGTGGTTGCAGTGGTTGCACCGCTTCCTGGTGGTCCGCCCGGCGGTTCGGGCAGCGTCTCGCAGCCGACGCCGTCGCCGTCCCGATCGTGGGTACCGTCGTAGACGCGGTACTGGTGATGCGTGCTGCAGGTTCCGTGCGCCGATACCTGGTCGGCGACGATCCAGAGTCCCAGCCCGGCAAGAACGAGGGCCAATCCCAGGGCGAAGAGTCGGTGGTGGCAGGCTGATTCGGCAACGACATGATGCAAGACGTTCTTCCTTCAATACGCAAAGGGTTTGCGATAGCAAATGCAAACCTACGTATCTTCGGGAGAGCGCCGGTTGAGATCAAGTACAGGTTTGGTTTTCTATAGCAAATGAATCCACAGAGCTTTGACTGGTACTGCCGAACTGGTATGGACCAACACGATCGGCTAGTATGTGCATCCACGAGAGGGCGGCGCAGTGGCGATCATCAACGTGCGACGAGTCAGAGAAGCCCTCGTTCGGGCTAAGGTCACTGACGAAGCCGCGGGCCTGGAGCTGGCGACATCATTAGACGAAGAGTTGAGCGAGACTGTCGTGTCACAGGAACGTCTCGAAACAATGGAGCAGCGAGTCGATGCCCGGTTCGACCGAGTCGACGCCAGGTTCGACCAAGTCGATGCTAGGTTCGACCGTGTTGACGCCAGATTCGTGAGCACGGAGGCGAGATTCGATGCGCGGTTTGCGCAGGCAGAGGCCGACGCTGAGCGGCGGGCCAACCGTCACACGGCGATCTTCCTCACGGCACTCGCCGTTGCCGTCAGCGCGCTGGGCCTGCTCTACGCATTCCTCTAGTCAGCCCCGCCGGCCATCGCCGGAAGGATGTGCACCTCCGCCTGTTCAGGCACCCTGGCCAGTAAACCGAGCGGTTGTTCGACGCTGTTGACTGCGATCGTCAAGCCACGCCTGAGCCGGCCATCCTCGACCAGCGACTCATGGAATCCCGGATAGTTCGTTTCGAGA
>VXTH01000315.1:2370-3268 GCA_009837565.1 Chloroflexota bacterium
TTCTGACACCGTCCGACCGCACGCGGACACCACTCGCCGGCCGCCGGTCAGCGGTCGCATCCCAACGGGGACAAAGACGGTGACATCGGCAGGCATCGGTGCACCCCTGCCGCGACGGGTTAGAGCTTCAGGCTGCCCTCGGCGACGACGGCGATCACACCGTTGTCCTTCTCAACCCAGCAGGCGATGTTGCGCCGCTCTGGGTTGTCCTCATTGGCGCCCTGCAGGACTCCCTTGACCGCGACGGTCTCGTTTGGCCAGACGATGTTGGCGAATTTGACCAGCAGTTTGCCGGACGACTTCCAGGCATCGCCGAAGCGTTGGTCGAGCAACTCCCCGACCAGAGACATCGTCATCTTGCCGCCGACCACGACATCGGTAAAGCCGAGTTCTTCCGACGCCTGCTTGTCGGTGTGATAGTTGCGGTCGCCGTGGAAGAAGGAACCGCACATCTCCAGCGAAATCGTTCGGACGAGCGGTCCAAACGGTTCGCCTTCCGGCATTGCGTAAGTCCTGGCGCCCTCTTTTTTCGAGGGATCGCGCAGGGTGACGTGTCCTTCGCTCTGATAGAGCACGAACGACTGATGGTGGCGCATGGCGACGGCGATGTCTCCGCTGTCGTCCTTGACCACGGTTTCGGTGAGAATCACACTGCGGTCGCGGCGATCGTAGACGTCGATCGATTTCGCCGAGGCCTCGTAACTCCCACCCGGTCGGAGCGGCTTGCGGAAGTCCCACTCCTGGCGCAGCCAGAGGTTGCCGAAATCGTTGGCGTAGTGCATTCGGGTCGAGAGATCGGCGTTGGCGGCAACCATCGACGGCGCCGACTTGAGATCAGTCGGCCGTTCCAACTCCAGACCTTCGAAGTAGTCGCTCAGCGCCGTTTCGTCAATCACAA
>VXTH01000352.1:0-3250 GCA_009837565.1 Chloroflexota bacterium
CCACGTGGGCGCCGATGAAGCCGTTGGCGCCGGTAACCAGTACGCGGTTCACGGAGCAGCCTGGAGCGGTCCTAGCCGCCGTTCTCGTCCGCGAGCGCGGGAATGATCAGGGTCATCGCACGTTCCAACTCGCGGATCGCAGACTCGCGCTGAAGGCCCAGCGACAGCAACTCGGGCAGCAAACCGGGCCGGCGGATCGCGCCGACCGCGATGTCCAGCGCCGACGGCTTCCCCCGCCACTGGACGACCTCGTTCGGGATGTCATCGTCGAGTGCGTCCATCACCACTCGAACCGAAACGAACGGGATGTCGGCTTCCGCGCAGACCTCGGCCCATTCCGAGTCCTCCATCTGAACGATCTCTGCGCCGGAGTCTGCGGCGGCGCGCTTCTCCGGCTTGGTGAACAGGATCTCCGGCGTCGTAATGCTGGTCACTGATTGCCAGTAGATATCGGCCTTGTTGAGCAGGCGAATGGCCTGCTTGCGAAGCTGGTCGTCGGCCTGGAAGACAGCGCCGTCGGTCTGCCGGATGGTGGTGGTCGGCAGCGTGATCGACGGACGACGCAGCGTGTTGGTCAGGCCGCCGGCGACCCCGATGCTGATCACCAGGTCGGGATACTCTTCGACGGCTTCCTCTGCTGCGTCACGCGCTCGCAGCGGTCCGACGCCTGATGTGATGATCCGGACGCGTCCGCGCCCCGCGATCGCCTGTCCGGCTCGGGCGGCTTTGGCCTCCCAGGGCAATGCAGCGGTGATGGTGAGCATGCGAGTCAGTTTAGGCCAGAGGCAGGTCGATCACGCGCCATGAAACCAACTTATGCCACTGGAGATCGTGGGGCGGAGTTCAGCTCACGGCATCGGAGCCCGGAGCATCGATGAGTAGACTGGACGACAACCGAGACAACGAAGATTTCATCCGTAAGGACGATTGATGTACGAGACGTTGTTGTACGAGATTGAAGACGGCATCTGCACGATCACGCTGAATCGGCCCGAGTCGCTCAACGCACTCAATGGGACGATGTTGAATGAGCTGCCGCTGGCGTGCGAGCAAGCAGCCGCCGATGAAGAAGTCCGGGTCGTGATCCTGACCGGCGCCGGCCGCCTGTTCTGTGCCGGCGGCGACCTCAAGGACACCGGCCGGGGCGACATACGCAACCTCGAGCAGAGTATCTACAGCCTGACCCACTCTGAGCGGACCTCGATCCTGCTGAACCAGATGGCCAAACCGACGATCGCGGCGATCAACGGCGGTGCAGCTGGCGCCGGCTGTTCGATTACGTTGGCCTGCGACCTGCGCTACATGTCCACCACGGCATATCTCTACACCGCCTTCCTCAAGGTCGGCTTCTCCGGCGACTTCGGCGGTACCTGGACCCTGCCGCGTCTGGTGGGCATGGGTAAAGCGCGTGAGATGTACCTGCTGCCCGATCGCGTGCACGCGGAGGAGGCGTTATCGCTGGGCCTGGCCAACGGCGTCTACGACCCGGAAGAGCTGATGCCGAATGTGCTGCAGGTCGCGGCCCAGTTGCGCGATTCCCATCCCGGCGCGATCGCGCAGATCAAGAACAGCCTCAACGACGCGTTCACGATTCCGCTCTCGGAGGCCGTCCGGCGCGAGGCGGATCGGATGCGTCGCGTGGGCGAGAGCGAGGATTCAATCGAAGCACGGCGGGCGTTCGTCGAGAAGCGGCGCCCGGTGTTCAAGGGACGGTGAGACAACGAGGCCGCTGAGGCCAACAGTCCGAGAGAGGTGCGCCATGTTGCGGATGCGGCAAATCTGCCTCGTCGCGGAAGATCTGGACATGATCGAGGCGCACCTGCGGGGCGTCTTCGGACTGGAAGTCTGTCACCGTGACCCCGGCGTCGGACGTTTTGGGCTTCACAATTTCCTCATGCCAGTAGGCAACTCGTTCCTCGAGGTCGTCTCGCCGATGACGCCCGGCACCGCAGGCGGTCGCTACCTCAGGCGTCGCGGCGGCGACGGCGGCTACATGGTGATCATGCAGTGCGGCGATATCGCTGCGCGGCGAACACATGTGGCCGACCTGGGAATCCGACTCATCACGGATTCGGCAAACGATCAGACCGACGGGATCCAGCTCCACCCGAAGGACGTGCCCGGAGCGATCGCCGAGTTGCGCTGGAACACTGGCGACGACCAGCTTGACGGCCCCTGGAATCCGGCCGGTGACCACTGGCTGCCGGCGAAGCGGGAGCACGTGGTCACCGCGATGACGGCGGCCGAGCTGCAAAGCGATGACCCGTCCGGCATGGCGGCGCGATGGTCTGAAGTCCTAGAGATACCAGTCGGCTCAGACAGCGCCGGTCATCTGACGATCCCCCTGGATGACGCCACGCTGCGCTTCGTCGAGGCAACCGACGGTCGCGGCGAAGGACTGGGCGGGCTGGACGTGGCAACCGTCGATCGCGGGCACGTCGTGACGACGGCGCGGCACCACGAACTCGAAGTCTCAGAGGACGAATCCGTCGTGATGCTCTGCGGCGTCCGATTTCGGCTGGTCTAGCGAATCGAGCCGACGAAGCTGCGCAGGCCAGCCTTGAGATTCGTTGTCGCGTCGATCACCGCCGACGCCTCGTAACCCGAATGGACCATGCAGTCGACGCACTTCGGGTTGCCTGACGCAACGCCGTAGTTCTCCCACTCGGTCTCTTCGATCAGCTCTTGCCAGCTCTCGGCGTAGCCCTCGTCCATCAGGTAGCAGGGTCGCTGCCAGCCAAAGACGGTGTAGGTCGGATTGCCCCAGGGCGTGCAGTCGTACTCGATTTCTCCTTTGAGGAAATCGAGGAACAGCTCGGAATGGTTGAACTTCCAGTGTTTGGGAGGGTCGTTGAGGATGTCGCGGAAGAGTTCCTTGGTCTGGTTACGGGCGAGGAAATGCTCCTGGTCGGGCGCCTTCTCGTACGGGTAGCCGGGGGAGATCATCAGTCCGTCAACGCCGATGTCCATCAGCTTGTCGAACATCATCCGGATCCGGTCCGGTTTGGCGCCAAGGAAGAACGTGCTGTTCGTCGTCACGCGGAACCCGCGCGCTTTGGCCGCCTCAATCGCCCGGATCGCCACATCCCAGATCCCGTCGCGGCAGACCGAGTCGTCATGGTCCTGTTCGTAGCCGTCGACGTGGACTGAGAACGTCAGGTACGGATTCGGCTCGAAATCCTGCAGCCTGCGCTCCAGCAGGATCGCGTTGGTGCAGAGGTAGACGAACTTCTTGCGCTCGGTGTAGCCG
>VXTH01000328.1:0-3234 GCA_009837565.1 Chloroflexota bacterium
GGGGATTATAGGGCTGAGTAACCATCGAGGTTTGGCACAGGCGCGTGAGCAGATGCGCAATAGTTGTCCACATGTTCTATTTTAATGTCTCGTTGGGTGAGTTAGCGTAGCTGGTGGAGCGTGGGGGAGTTGCACCCCCTGGCGGCGGGTCGGAAGCCAGCGCCAGTCCCTGCGACACGCCCCGTAAGTGGGGATGGAGGGAATCGAACCCTCAAGCTGACGAATCAGCCGCGACTTGCGAAGTCGCTGCGTTTTCCATTTCGCCACATCCCCGCCAGAGTCCCCGGCCCTGCGCCGGGGACTCGCCGTTAACGTAGTCGATTTCGGCCTGGAAATTCACCCGCTTACCCCCTTGCACAATTGGGACGTGGTTACTATACTTGGTTTATTGGAAAGAGAAGAACGATGACCAAGAACGCACCAGGACACAGCTACCGACGCGGCCTCAGCCTGGTCGAGGTGTTCGACATGTTCCCTGACGACGCGACCGCGATGCAGTGGTTCGCCGATGTTCGTTGGCCGGATGGTCCAGTCTGCCCGCACTGCGAGTCTGACAACGTGCAAGAGGGAGCCAAGCACCCCTCAATGCCCTACCGCTGCCGCGCTTGCCGCAAGTTCTTCAGCGTCCGAGTCGGTACCGTGATGGCCGACTCGAAGCTCGGCTACCGAACCTGGGCCCTGGCGATCTACATCCTCAACACGGGGATCAAGGGAACTTCGTCGATGAAACTGCATCGGGACCTCAAGATCGCCCAGTCGAGCGCCTGGCACCTGGCTCACCGAATCCGCGAGAGCTGGTCGAAGAACCCTCCGCCGGACGGCCTATTCCAGGGTGAGGTTGAGGCTGACGAGACGTTCGTGGGCGGCAAGGCCAAGAACATGCACGCCTCGAAGAGAGAGCACGTCGGACGCGGCGGTGTGGGCAAGGCCATCGTCGCGGGTGTGAAGGAGCGCGAGACGGGCAAGGTCTCGGCTGCTGTGGTCGAAGGCCAGAATGCCGAGACGCTGGTTCCGTTCGTCACCGACCGCACGGACGTTGAGGCGGTCGTGTACACCGACGAGCACGGCGGCTACCGCAAGCTCCCGCGCCGCCATCAGGCCGTGACTCACTCCCTCGGGGAGTACGTCGATGGCGACGCACACACCCAGGGCATCGAGTCGTTCTGGTCGATGTTCAAGCGCGGCTATGTCGGCACCTATCACCAGATGTCGCACAAGCACCTGGATCGATACGTCGGCGAATTCGTCGGACGTCACAACTCGCGACCGCTCGACACGATTGGGCAGATGAGAGGGACGGCGCGCGGGCTGATCGGCAAGCGGTTGCAGTACCAGGAGCTGGTGTCGTGAGCGCCGCGCCTGTATCGAGGATCCCGGCGGTCAACGTCGCTTCTGTTCCTCAGCGCAGCCCGCTCCGCTACCCAGGTGGCAAGACATGGCTGATTCCCCACATCCGCGAGTGGCTGGCCGATGGCTGCGAGCCGCTGATCGAGCCGTTCGCCGGCGGCGGCATCGTGTCGCTGACTGCAGTTATGGAGGGCCTTGCGGAACGCGCGATCATGGTTGAGCTCGACCAGGACGTATCCGCCTTCTGGCGCGCCGCGCTTGGGCAAGGCGGAGCATTGGCCGAGAAGGTGTTGTCGTTCGATGTGACAGCGGAGAGCGTGACTGATCTTGAATCGACGCCACCTGCCGACGTGCTTGATCACGGATTCCGCACACTGGTACTCAACCGAACACGCCGAGGTGGGATTCTCGCGCCCGGCGCGGCATTGACCAAGAACGGCGAAAACGGAAACGGCGTCG
Source organism: Chloroflexota bacterium (assembly GCA_009837565.1). Classification (GTDB taxonomy): domain Bacteria; phylum Chloroflexota; class Dehalococcoidia; order Bin125; family Bin125; genus Bin125. Next base: position 1,807 of record VXTH01000328.1, read on the forward strand.
GCTCGCGCTGGTACCCAGACACACTCGCCCGCAGGCTCGAAGCGATATCGGCATATCGAGACCGCATCGCCTTCTATGAGGGTGACGGAGTCGCCTTCCTCGAATCGCTGGCTCACGTTAGCGACATCCGCTGGTTCATCGATCCGCCGTACACAGCGTCCGGCGGCAAGCGCGCTGGCTCCAGGCTCTACGCCTGCGCAGAGGTCCCGCATCGCCGCATCTTCGAGGCATTGGCCGATTCGCCTGCTGACTTCCTGATGACCTACGACTGTTCCGAAGAAATCCAGGAGCTTGCCGCCGAGCATCGATTCAGCGTCGCCAGGGTGGAGATGAAGAACGGGCATCATGCGCTGATTCCCGAACTCATCATCACCCGGCGTAGCCTGTTCGCATGACGACGTTCGGGATCGCGGAGTGGTTCGGTCACGACTTCCTGTCGCTTGACCCGACAGCCCGCCAACGGCTGGCGCGTGTAGCCCTCGGAAGCGACAGGAGCGAGCCTTGCCCCTATCGGGGAGGTACTTGCTCGAAGGCGGGCGGCGTCTGTTCCATCCGCGAGTACGACGATGACGGGACCGGGCGGATTGACACTGCCACTGCGGGGCCGATGGTAATCACCTGTCCCAACCGATTCGAACAGGACCAGATGCTGGTTCACTGGCTCGCGGAGATTACCGGACTGACCGAAGGCGTGAAGATGGCCCGCGAGGTTCCGTTCATGATCGCGCGGAGCGGCAAGCCTGCTGGGAAGATCGATCTGGTCGTAGCGACTGACAATCAAGAGTTGCGCTGGTTCGGGCTTGAAGTGCAAGCGGTCTACTTCTCCGGCGACGCGATGGCGCCCGAGTTCCGCCACTTGCAGACTGACGAGGAAACGACGCCACCCTACCCACAGGGCCGAAGGCATCCAGACTGGCGATCGTCAACGGCGAAACGGTTGATGCCTCAGCTACAGGCCAAGGTCCCAACGCTGAGGCGGTGGGCGTCGCGAATCGCCGTCGCGGTCGATGCCGTCCTGTTCGAAGAGGCGATGGGTGGAGCGTCCACGAATCCCAGTCATGATGTCGATTCGGGAGATGTGATCTGGCTTGTGTCCGAGCTGCGGGATGGAGAGCTTCGACGTAGGCACTGGGAAGTACTCACCCTCGAAGAATCCTGCGACCGGCTGCTAGCCGCGCACCCCATCGGCCGAGTCGACTTTGAAACGCACCTGCGCTCGATGCTGCGAGCCATTCCTACGGGGACGATGCATGACTGAGAAGAAGAAACCGGGCCGACCTCCGAAGCCGATGCCTGAGCAGATTGACGACGATCCTCGTCGTGTCGCGTGGTCAATCCTCAACACCAAGCCGAAGAAGCGTGAGGAATGGGACTACCTGAAGGAAGACGAGTGACCAGATAGGATGGTTACTCAGCCCTATAATCCCC
>VXTH01000256.1:0-3230 GCA_009837565.1 Chloroflexota bacterium
AACAGGTGCGGGTGCTGCTGCTCGACCGCAAGAACCGGGTGGTCGGCCAGCGCACCATCTACCAGGGCAACGCCTACGCCGCGTTGGTCCGCCCGGCCGAGGTCTTCCGACCTGCCGTCATCGAGGCTGCGCCGCACATCGTCCTGGTCCATAACCATCCCAGCGGTGCGCCAAGAAGCGCGTAGGTTGAACGTTCCAGTCGTGGAACCCGGCCAGGAGTGGGCCGGTGGCCAGGGGAGCAGGCAGGGGGACCCGAAGCGGAACCCTGTTTGAAGCCTCCCCGACAATGTGGCGGCGGTCACCCTACTACGCCGCGCGCTGCTAGCCAGAGCGTCGTTACGGTCACACAAGAAACTGTCGATAGACGCGTCGAAGGTTGAACCACCCGCCGACGGTAGGGCCAGGGTGGAGTCATCGGATTCCCTGTCTCGCTAGGACGGGGACAGTCTCAGATGGGCAGGAGCGCCGCACTCCCACACAACCGGCGGCTCCCCGATGACGAGCTCGGCAACGAGCCGGGCCAGGCGTACAGACAGGACCTACGACGACGCGGCGACGCAACCTACGTGAACTTGGGAACCACATCCGGTTCTCCCTCCCTCGGAGGGAGTCGGCCAGCTTGCGGCTAATGCCGGATGTGGGACAGAGCCCCCGTAGTAGTCCGAGGACGGGAAAGCCGTCCACATGGCGAAGGGGGGCAGTCAGATGCAGTGCAGAACGAACGCAAACTACGCCGGAGGAAGGACGTATGAACCCGACAAAGATGGCCGAAAAGCAGCAGTTCTTAGCAGAGACGGCCACGCAGCATCCCCAGCACAGGTTCTAGAACCTGTACAGCCTGTTGCACTGGGACTGTTGGATGCACGCGGCGGCTCAACGAGTACTGGCACGACCGGGTAGCCGGACCGACGGAGTGGACGGCACAACGCGCGACGCGTTCCGCGACGACTACGAGCGCCAAATGACGGTGCTCATCAGTCAGCTGAAGCGCAAAACGTACAAGCCGCAGCCAGTCCGACGGGTCTACATACCCAAAGCCAACGGCAAACAACGCCCGCTGGGCATCCCCGCCCTGCGGGACCGCATCGTGCAAGAGGCGATCCGCGCAATCCTGGACCCGATCTACGAGTCGGACTTCGAGCCGCACTCGTACGGGTTCCGCAAGGGCCGCCGCACGATGGACGCAATCGCGGTCTTGATGCCGCTGTTCAACAGCGTCAACAAACACTACTACGTGTTCGAGGGCGATCTGCAAAGTTACTTCGACACCGTCCATCACCGGACGCTGATGAAGTTGCTGCGCCGACGCCTCGCCGACCGCGACCTGCTCGACCTGGTCTGGAAGTTCCTCAAAGCGGGCGTGATGGAAGACCGCCTCTTCGCGCGCACCGAATCCGGTGTGCCGCAGGGCGGCGTCATCTCACCCCTGCTCGCCAACGTCTACCTCAACGAGTTCGACCGTTGGGCGATGGAGCGCTGGGACCTCAGTCCCTACGCGCGACAGCGACGCCGGCAAGCGGGCCTGGGCAACTATCGGATGGTGCGCTACGCCGACGACTTCGTCGTCGTCAGCAACGCGCCCAAGGCCGAAGTCCAGGCAACCATGACGGACATCCGCCGGTTCCTGGAAGATGAGCTGAAACTCACGCTCTCGACCGAAAAGACGGTCATCACCCACGTCAATGACGGCTTTGAGTTCCTGGGATTCCACATCCAGCGAACGCGAGTCGGCAACCGCTGGGCGGTGCACCTGCGTCCGACGGACGAGGCCACAGCGCGGGTCAAGCGCAAAATCAAAGAACTGACCAAGCGCAACTGGACCTGGATGGATGAGTACAGCCGCCTGACTAGCCTCAATGCCATCGTTCGTGGCTGGGCCGAGTACTACCGGTACACCAGCCTCACGGCGGACATCGAGGAAGTCACGCGCTACACCTGGCACCGCTACCTCTCCTGGCTGCTGAAGAAGCACAAGGGGAGCCGCAAACGCCAACTCATCAACCAGAAAACCCGGGTGCTCCACGGCAGGACCCGCTGGCACGCGTTCGCCGCACACGGCGACCGCTCCATCGAGACCTACCAGTGGCTGCCCACGCGCCAAGAACTGGCGCGCGAACGCTACCGGCAGAAGGGCAAGGCGGGCTTCCCCCACCCCTACCTGCCGGATGGCGCGACAACAGCCGCGGAAGACAACCGGGGCGCGCAAGGACCGGACGAGCGCATCTACAGCGTGACCGTTGGAGCGAGCAACCGTCGTCAAGACATGCCCCTCCTCCAACGCGAGCGAAAGCTCCAGGCCAAGCTGCGCGATGACTTCCGCTGCCAAGCGTGTGGAACCGGGAACAACCTCCAGGTTCACCACACGAAGGGCCTCAAGTCACACACGCTGCAAGACCTGGTCACGCTGTGCCGAACGTGCCACCAAGCCACTCACCGTCTCAGCTCACCAACCATCTGATGGAGAGCCGGGTGCCATTAAAGTGGCATGCCCGGTTCGGTGGGAGGGATGGCGCAAACCAGCCGGAGCAATCCGGCCATCGGCGGCGCCGTCCCTACCCAATGGGACCCGGAACCGAGCCGCGACGACATCAAGCTCTCCAAGGACCTGGCCGAAGTCGGCGAGCTGCTCGGGATCGAACTGCTCGACCACGTCGTGATCGGTTCAGACGGCTGGGTCTCACTCAAGACCGAGGGCCTCTTCTAGGCCGCTTCACCCCGTCTCTCTCACCTACCTGACTCAACGAAAGGACGAGCGATGCTCGACACCCCAACCACGTCTTCTGACGGAGACGAACCCGAGACCCAGCTCTACACCATCACGGCGGGCGGCTTCTCCGCCACCTGCGACGCCTTCGCCTCCGACCCGGAGCAGAACCAGCTCTGGTTCGTCTCCATGGTCGGCGCCCAGACCTCGCTCAAGGCGATCTGGGCGGCCTTGCTCAACTCGCCGCCCTCGCCTGCCTTCCTGATCAAGGGCGCCGTGGACGAGCTGCACCAAGGCGGCTACGAGCGCTGCCAGATCCCCGAGGCCAGCATCGGCACCTGGAAGACGAAGATCGCCCGTCTGCCGCAAGCAGGCGCCTGGCACGCCATGGTGTTCACGCAGATGGCGGAGCTCTCGTTCGAGCGCGACACCTTCCTGCTGCTGACGCCGGACGCCGCCGAAGCCCCCGCGCTGCACCTGCGCTTCCTCAACCAGCGCACCGAGCTGCCGATTCACCGCAGCTGGG
>VXTH01000310.1:0-3212 GCA_009837565.1 Chloroflexota bacterium
GGTCAATGCGTTCCCCGGCAGCACGGCTGAGCGTCTGCTTTCGCAGAGCCCGCAGGGCGCGACAATCACCAGCGATCTGATCGAGCAGTACAACCGTCAGCTGGGACTGGACAAGCCCGCCCTGGAACGCTACGGGAGCTGGCTCTGGAGTGCGCTGCACGGCGATCTCGGCAGATCGTTCGTCTCCAGTGAGAGTGTGCTCAACGACATCAAAATCCGCTTACCTCGCAGCATCGAGTTGGTGGTCATTGCCAGCCTGATGGCGCTGGTGATCGCGATTCCCGTAGGCGTGATCTCGGCCGTGCGGCAAAATTCGGCGTCGGACTACGCGGGGCGGCTCTTCACCATTGCCGGGCTGGCGATCCCGAATTTCTTCCTCGCGATTCTTGTCGTCTCATTCACTGCCGGTTGGCTCAACATATCCCTCGCGACCCTGGACTCTCCATATATCTGGGAAGATGTCGGGCAAAATCTGCTCAGCATGATCGCACCTGCGTCTGTGCTCTCCGTGTCGTTGATGGCCACGCTGATGCGGATGCAACGTTCGCAGGTCCTGGAGATCGTCCATGAGGACTACGTCCGAACTGCAAGAGCGAAAGGACTCAACGAGCGCTCGATCGTGATCCGTCACGTGCTGCGCAACTCGTTCATTCCCGTGCTGACCATCTTCGGGAATCAGTTTGCGTTCCTGATCAGCGGCGCCGTGATCATCGAGTACATTTTCCGCGTCAATGGCGTCGGCGCGCTACTGGTCACTTCCATCCGTTTGGCGGACTTCAACGAGGTTGTCGGCATCACGGTCGTCATTGGCCTGGGAGTCGTCTTCATCAACCTGCTGGTCGATCTGAGCTACGCCTGGATCGACCCGCGGATCCGGTACAGCTAGGGAGCGCGCATCGTGTCAACGGCCACCGACGTCCTGGCTGAGGTCGACGTTCCGGTTCATCGCGGTCCCAGCCGTCTTCAGCGGCTCTGGCGCATGGCGCGACAACGTCCGCTCGGCGCGTTTGGCGCCGTGATCATTTTCATTCTGGTCGTGACCGCTGTATTCGGGCAGGACATCACCGTCGGCGGCGAGACGATCGTGCCCGGCTTCGCGCCGTACAAGGCAGAAGAGACGAACATCGTCGACAAACTGAAAGGGCCGTCCTGGAGCCACATCGCCGGCACCGATGAACTCGGCCGCGACATCTTCACACGAATCATCTACGGCGCTCGTACAGCGATGATCATTGGTCTTGCTGCGACCGGAATCGGGATCGCCATTGGCACGTTGATCGGTACAATCTCGGCCTACATCGGTGGATTCTGGGACCTTGGCGTGCAGCGCATCTCGGACGCGATGCAGGCGCTGCCTCCGTTGGTCCTGATGATGGTCCTGGTGACGATGATGTCGCCCGGCATTGGGACGGTGGTGTTCGTCATTGTCATCTTCCTCGTACCCGGCACGCAACGGGTGATCCGCGGAACGGTGTTGTCGCTGAAGGAATTCACATACATCGAAGCGGCTCGCACGATTGGCGCGTCCTCGCCGCGCATCGTCCTGCGCCACATCATGCCCAACATCGTCGCGCCGATCATGGTGCTGGCGACGGTCACGATCGGCGGCACCATTCTCGCCGAAGCCGCGCTGTCGTTCCTGGCCTTGGGCGCGAACTCCGCCGCCAACCCGACCTGGGGATTCATCCTCTTCGAGGCGACCAGTCGCGGACAGATCACCCGCTGGCCGTGGCTCGCCTTGACCCCGGGGATTGCGATCACGCTGATCGTGCTCGCGTTCAACCTCTTTGGCGATGCGATTCGAGACATCCTCGACCCGAGACTGCGCGGAACCAGCGCCGGCGCCTAAAGCATTTCGAGGCCTCGGGAACCTTTGCGGTCTGGGCGTCGTCTGATCTATCGGAGGGTCAGTGAGGTCAGACGGTAGAAACTGTCACCCCGCCCGCCCACCGATGTCCGCATGGGAGACATCGGTTGTCTCTCCGACTGGCCACCCTCCCATTGCCTGTGTCGCGCCCCCGTCCGGTTATCCGGCGGGGGCGCTTCCGCTTCCCGGAACAGGGTGGGCTTAGGCGCCGATCTTATTGAGCAGCCGGTTCGTGTCGACGACGTGGCGAGTGAGGCCCAGGGTTTCCGGCTCCAGACCCATTGCCAGACCGAGCAGCTGCGGTACGTGCAGGATCGGAAGGTTGAGATCGCGGTCGATCACCTTGGCCGCATCGGGCTGCTGAGCGTCAAGATTGAGGTGACAGAGCGGGCAGGGGGTGACCAGCGCGTCGGCGCCCTTGGACTGAGCCTCGTCCAGGTGAGTGCCGGCCATCGTCAGGGAGTTCTGCTTGTTCATCGTCAGAATCGGGAAGCCGCAGCACTTGGTCATGCCGTCGTAGGTGATGCTGGTCGCGCCGAGGACCTCGATCAGCTGCTCCAGGCTGTCGCGCCTGGTCGGGTGCGTATCGAACTCGAGGGTGCGTTCGGGACGCACGAGGTAGCAGCCGTAGAACGGTCCCAGGTTGAGCTCCTCAAGCGGCCGCTTGACCATCGAGTTGATCTTGTCGATGCCAACATCCTCGAGCAGGATCCAGAGCAAGTGTCGGGGATCGGCGGTACCGCGGTACTCGAGACCCTCCGGCGCGAGATGATGGTTGATCCGGATCCGGTAGTCGACGTCGCGGAACTTCTCGGCTGCGAGGCGGTGAACGCCGACGCAGGTGGAGCAGATATCCATCAGCGGCAGGTCCATCTGTTCCGACATCGCCATCGTCCGGGCGTTGAGCACATCCTGGAGGTACGGTTCGCCGTCGGAGATGATCCCGGCCCCCGTGCAGGCGGCCGCCTCAAGCTCGACCAGGTCCATGCCCAGGTGTTCGGCGACTGCGAGCGTCGACGTGTACAACTCCGGCGCCGCGCCCTGCGCGACACAGCCGGGCCAGAATGCGTACTTGCTCATGATGGTCCGCTCTCCCGCTCGTGAGCCCTGACCCCGCTCAGGTAGATGGCTCGCTGATTCTGCTGAGTGATCTAGTGTCCGCCGATTGCAGTTTCAAACTCGGCGCCGAAGGCCTCTGCATCGACGTCATGGTGGTGCTTCTCGGCCTCGACCTCTTCAAAGATGCGCTCGATCTGCTCGCGCCCTTCGGCGTTGGCGCCGTGGCGCTGGGCGATGGTCAGCAGCTTGCGCGACTTCAGCAGCCGGATCGCGCCCGGCGTGTAGT
>VXTH01000282.1:0-3211 GCA_009837565.1 Chloroflexota bacterium
CATCAGCTCCACGGTCTTGCGGCCCAGGATGCGGACGCCGTCGAGCTCGCCCCCATTGAGCATCATCTGCGCGAAGCGTGCGTAGTCGGGCGGCGTGGTCAGCATGCCTCCGAACAGGCCGTTGCCGGAGCGTAGATCTCGTGCTCGCGAGCGGACTTTTTCGGCGGTCTCAGGGCGATCGCGAGTAATGAGGTTTCCCTCGGCGTCCCAGGTGTGGTCGGTCACGAGACGTCCCTGGTCGGCGTCGTCGCAGTAGAAGCCGGAGTCGTCCATACCGAGCGGATCGAAGACGCGCTCGCGGAAGAGTTCGTCGAGGTTCTTGCCGGTCAGCCGGGTGAGGAAGAGCGAGAGGACATCGAAGTCGGAGCCGTAGTTCCAACGGACTCCGGGATGGGCGTAGAGAGGCATGTCGGCGATGGCGAGGACCATCTCCTCGTAGCTGCGCGGGGGATCATTGATTAGGGTGTCACCGGGCATGAAGCCCGTGCCCTGGGAGGAGCGCACGAGCAGCGGATAGTAGGCGGCCGGGAGTTTGCCGATGGCTGGAAGGCCCGAGGTCATTGTCATCAGGTCCATGATCATGATGTCGCGGCGCGCAGGTTCGGCGTTCATGGGCGGGAACGCGCCGCGCAGTCGATCGTGGGGCGGCGTTTCCATCGCCACCAACCGGTTGCCGAACTCCGGAATCCAGCGGGAAACGGGGTCGTTGAGCTCGAAGGCATCGTCCTCGTAGAGGCTCATCAGCACGACGGCGGCGACGGGCTTGGTCTGCGAGTACATGCGGAACAGGCTGTCCATGCCGAGCGGGGCCTCGCGTTCCACGTCGAGCCGGCCGGCGGCGTGGGCATGCACGACGTGGCCATGGCGCATGACGATGGTGACGGCGCCCGGGAGGTCGCCGGCTGCGACTGCGGCGTCGATCCTGGTTCCGATCTGGGAGAGGCGATCGGGATCGAAGCCGAGGGCGGCAGGATCGGTGGTGGGTAGGCCGTCGAGTGAACTCACGGCCTAGGCGTCCTTCAGCTTTTGGACGGCGAAGAGTTGTTCGTTGCCACGGGGCTGGACGGCGCCGGCGGGCCAGCGCACACCTGAACGAACGACGCCGGCGGTCTGGATTTCGACCAGGGGGAGCATGTAGTAGCCCAGCGTGTGTTCGATGAACAACTGGCTGATCAGCTCGCTGCGCTTGTTCGGGTCGAGCTCCAGCCTCTGGGCCCGCGCGAGCTCGGCGACCTCTTCGCTGCTTCCCAGCGTGTAGACGCCCTCCGGCAAGACGGAGATGTTGACAGTCGTCTGGATGTCCGTTCGCTGGCCGTCGATGAACCACCAGATTCCGGGCGCGCCATCGGTCCTGCCGGCGCCCGCCTGTCGAATGCCGGCGTCGGTGAAGTACTCCGAGGCGGGGTATTCCTTGATTGTCAGCCGGATGCCGATCGCCTCGAGGTCCTGCTTGACCGCGAGCGCCATATCCGGGATGCCCGGGGAGAAGCCGACGACGATGTGGAACGTGGTATCGAAGCCGTCGGCGTAGCCGGCCTCGGCCATTAACCCCCTGGCCCGCTCGGGATCGTAGTCGAACATCAGCCCCGCTGCCTGGATCTCATCCTCGGTGGGATAGCCGAAGGCGCTTCGGCCCGTGAACAAGGGCTGCCTCTCGGTGCCCGTCAGCAGACCGTCGATGATCGCCTGGCGGTTGACCGCGATGTTGGCCGCTTCGCGGACGCGAATGTCGAGGAACGGATTGGGCGAGCCGTCCTCGAACAGGGGGTTGTTCAGGTTGAACCTGGGCAGCATCGTGGTGGCCGCCTGGTAGTGGATGGTGAAGTTGGGGTCGTCGATGAACCCCTCCACGTCCTTGGTCGCCAGGCCGTAGACCACGTCCAGTTCGCCTGCTTCGAGACCGGCGATCTGGGTCAGCACCTCGGGCCGGATCAGGACCTTGAGGTCCTTGTGGAAGGGCACGTGTTTGACGTTGACCGGGTGGTCGAGCGGCTTGAGGTGGTCATCGAAGCGGGTCATGACGAAATCGGTGTCGTCAGTGTGGCTGACGAAGCGGTAGGGGCCGGTGCCCATCGGCTCGCGGTCCATCGCCGCGTCGCCCACGTTCTCCACATGGGCCTTGGAGAAGATCGCTCCCACGGTTGAGGCGTTGGGCATCTGGTTGGAGACCCAAGCGGCATCGGGCGCGTTCAGTTCGACTTTCCAGGTGCGCTCATCAATCGCCTGGCTGCTGACCCAGTTCTGCGAGCCGAAGGAGACACGCGCGCTGGTCCAGCCGGCGGGGTGATCGGTGGTCTCGCCGCCCTGGTGGTACTCGGCGATGTTGCCCATCCGCTCGTAGGTGAAGACCAGGTCCTCCGCAACGAGCACCGAGCCGTCGTGGAAGAGGGCAGGCATGACCTGGGCGACCATCGTGGTGTCGTCAACGAACTCGGGCGCGATCATGTGCGGACGAATGGAGTTGTCGTCCGGATCGAAGACGATGCCGGCGTCGTAGACGTTGCCGTGGGAGATGTAGTTGACGTGGCTGCCGGAGCGGATCGGGTCCAGCCCACCGCCGTCGCGGGCGACTGCGGTCGTGACCGTGGCGTCGAGGTCGACGTCGGCAAAGGGAGCCGGTGCGACGGCCTGTTGTTCGGCCTGTTGCTGCTCCTGTTCCTGCGCGGTCTGTTGCTGGGCCTCGGCCTGCTGGGCCTGCTGCTCGGCTTGCTGCTGCTGTTGCTGCTGCATGGCCTGCTGCTGCGCCTGTTGCTGCTGCATGGCCTGCTGTTGCTGTTGCTCCTGCATGGCCTGCTGCTGTTGCTGGTCCTGCTGCTGGACCTGCATTGCGGCCTGCTGCTGGGCGTCGTCATCGTCGTCGCCGCAGCCGACGAGGGCCAGACCTGTGGCGCCGACGCCGGCGCGAGCGCTGGTGCGTAGCAGGGCCCGGCGGGTCAGGTGCCTGCGGGACATTCGGGTCCAGTAGTTTCTCTCGGTCATGTTGATCTCCAACCTGTTTCCCAGCGAGCTGTTTGTTCGCTTCAATGAAACAGTTCGATTCGTGGAAAGTATCGCGATCTCGCAATGGGGTTTCAACGGTGAGGCAGCCTCTCGGGGACCCCCCTCTGCCTGCGGCATCTCCCCCCGCTCGCGCGGGGGGAGAGCGGAGATGGGAAGTGGCATCAGTACCTGCTGAGGTCGGGGAGGGGGATGACGACGCTTCGGTTGGGGC
>VXTH01000236.1:0-3209 GCA_009837565.1 Chloroflexota bacterium
CAATTACGCCGAGGTGCTGCCGACCGAGGGTGATGAGGCGCTCGTTGACGAACCCACGCCCGCCTTCACCGGCGGCGACTAGGGCCGACGACGGATGGCTATGCGCGACGGCGCGGCCTACCTGGCCGGGCTGAAAGACCAACGCCGTATCTGGCACAACGGCGCGCTGGTGGAGGATGTCACCACAGCGCCCGGCTTCGCCAACGCCGCTCACACCATTGCCGCCTACTACGACTTCCAGTGTGACCCCGCTAACGCGGACATCCTTTCTTACGAAGATGAGGACGGCGAACGCTCTCATCGCTCGTTCAAGGTTCCCCGCTCGAAACATGATCTGCGGGATCGAGGCGCCGCCTACGCTGCCTGGGCCGAACACACCGGTGGGCAGCTTGGCCGCGCGCCCGACTACATGAACGCCGCCATCGCCGGCGTCGCCGCTGCGAGACATCACTGGGGACAGAATGAACCCGAGCTGGGCGAGCACGCCGCCGCCATCCTCGACCATTGTCGTCGCAATGACGTCTGCCTGACCCACACCTTCATCACTCCGCAGATCGACCGCAAGACCCCGCTCGGCGAACAGGAACCCTTCCTCAACGCCGGCGTTGTTAAGCGAACCTCGGACAGCATCATCGTCCGCGGCGCGCGCATCCTGGGCACGCTGGCGCCGTTCTCCGACGAAAACCTGTCGATGGTCCTACCAATCGTCAAGGGCGAAGAAGAGCTCAAGTACGCGCTTTGCTTCACCATCCCCGTCGACGCCCCGGGACTGCACTGGGTCTGCCGCGACTCCTTCGACCCCAACCGCTCAACCCACGACTACCCGATCTCCAGCCGCTTTGAGGAGATCGACACCGTCGCGGTGTTCGATGACGTGGAAGTGCCCTGGGAGAACGTCTTCGGCTACCAGGACGAGAAGATCCACAACACGGCCCTGATGGTCATGCGCTTCCAGGAATCCCTCGGTCACCACGTGATCGTCAAGAACGTCGCCAAGACGCGCTTCCTCCTGGGACTGGCCCACCTGATCGCCGAGAACGCCCAGACCAACTCGTTCATCAACGTTCAGATCCGTATCGGCGAGATCGTCACCATGCTCCAGACGCTCGAGTCGATCACCATCGCGGCGGTCGAGGGCGCCGTGGAAAATCCTGACAACGGCGTCTGGTACTGCAACGCCAACGCGATCACCGCCGGCCTCCGCCTCTTCCCCGACTACTACGTCCAGATCATCGACCACATCAAGCAGATCGGCGGCAGCAACTTCATGGCCGCCCCATCCGGGGCCAACATGGAGGCCATTACCGAAGCAGTCGGCCCATCGGTCGAGCGCTACTTCAAGGGCGCCGCCGACATGACCGAAGAAGGCATCGACAAGGTCCCCCTCTTCCGCCTCGCCTGGGACGTCGTCGGTACCTCCCTCGCCGGCCGCCAGGAACTGTACGAGCGCTTCTTCTTCGGCGACCAGCAGGTCTCCAAGTCCCAGTCCTACCTCCGCTTCGACAAGACGGAAGCAATCGAAACGGTCCGCCGATTGCTGGACCCGAAGTGGCTCAGCCACTCTTGAGCGCTACCCTTTCGCTGCACATGCGCACGATGTATCGCTTCAATGAAGAGGGTCGGATCGTCTCGACGCTGGAACCGAATCCGGCGATCGGACCATCATTCACCCTGATCCGAGGTCGCTCCGAGTGCGTCTGGGCGGTCGGCGCAACGTTGGACCCCGCGGTTGCTGAAGAGTTGGACGCTCTGGCCGCACAGGAACAGCCGCTGGACGATTGGCGAGAGCAGCCACGGTTCACTAATCGCTATCGCGACATCCTCGGCGGCGAGCTCGTCTCCGGGCCGGCTCTGGAGTTCCCCGATCAAATCGAGGCGCCGGAGGGCGTCTCGCTGATCGAGGATGCGTCGCTGCTGGAGCGGCACTTCCAGGGCTGGACTGCAGAGGAGATACCGGGTCGCACACCGATCGCTGCAATCATCGAAGACGGCCACGCCGTGAGCGTTTGCGCCTGCGCCCGGCGCACCGATGAAGCAGCGGAGGCCAGCCTGGAAACGGCCGAGCCGTTCCGCGGGCGAGGATTGGCTCAACAAGGCACCGCCGCCTGGGCCGTCGCAGTCTGCGCCTCTGGTCGGATTCCGCTGTACAGCACGTCGTGGCGGAACACGGCCTCGCTTGCTGTGGCTCGAAAGCTGGGTCTGTCGACCTACGCCGCGTCCTGGACGCTGTACGCACAGTCGTACGAAGACCGTTCTCTACCGACTAATCCTTGAGCAGCCAACGTTTGACCCTGCCCACCGCCCACGCCTAGCCTCCTCCCGTATCTCGCGTTCAGGAAGAGGGGATGACATGGGACACCTCGATGGCAAGGTGGCGTTGGTCACCGGCGGCGCTGGCGGCATGGGATCGCAAATCTGCAAGGTTTTCGCCGAGCAGGGTGCCTCCGTCGTCGCCTGCGACACTGGCTTCGACGTCGAAGGCCGTGCCGGCATGGACCCGTCCAAAGTCCAGGCAGTGGTCGACGAGATCATCGCTAACGGTGGACAGGCAGTGGCCGTCGCCGGCGACATCGCCGACATGGACACCGCCGAACGCGCCGTGCAGACCGCGATCGATACCTTCGGCGACCTCGACATCCTCGTCTGCGCTCACGGCATTCTGCGCGAGCGCATGGTCTTCAACATGACTGAGGAGGAGTGGGACGAACTGGTCCGGATTCACCTCAAGGGCTGCTTCGCGCCAACCAAGTTCGCTGCCATCCACTGGCGCGCCAATCGCGACAAGGGCAACCGGCGAATCATCTACTTCACCTCCTCCGCCGGCGTCCGGGGCGAGGCTGGCCAGCCCAACTACTCCGCGGCCCACGCGGGCAAAATCGGCCTCTCTCTATCCAACGCAGAAGCGCTTGAGCGCTATGGGGTGACTTCGAACTGCATTTCGCCCGCCGCCTCTACCCGAATGACCGACCGAGGCCGCGAGGTCGACCAGAGCTCCGACGCCCCCAGTCTTAGCGCCGCCGGCACAATGATGGACCCGAGCAACGTCACCCCCGTCGTCACCTATCTCGCCTCCGACGCCTCAGCCGACATCTCCGGCCGAGTCGTCGGCACAACCGGGGGGCGCCTCACCATCTGGAAGGAGCCCGAGTGGGAACAGACGATCTGGAATGTCGATCCGTACTGGGATATCGACACGCTCTTCGACCTGA
>VXTH01000255.1:0-3203 GCA_009837565.1 Chloroflexota bacterium
GCCTCCGGCCGGGCCGAGGCCGAGCGGCTGGCATTGCTGGACGCCATTGACGACGCCCAGGCCACGGCAGATTCCATCGCCGCTCACATGGGATACGAGATTGTGCGGGTGGTGGAGTTGAGTCCGGTCGGCAGTCTGACAGCTTCACGGACGATTCTCGAGTCGGCTGAAGAGGCCATGGCCGACGATTCGTTCGAGCCAACGCCGGTCTTCGGTGGCAGCGAGTCGGTGACGTCGAGGGTGCGAATGGTCTTCGAGCTGCGCCCGCTGACTGAGGTCGAAGAACGCGCTGCTGACGAGTCGAACGGCAACTGAGGTTGCGGCACTGAGACCTCCCCCACTGGGGAGCCCGTCAGTCGCCCTGTTACAGCTCCCCCTGTTGGGGGAGCTTGTTGCTCTAACCGGCCGCCGCCTCGGCGTCCTGACGGACCTTCTGCGCGACGTGTTCTGGCACCTGGTCGTAGCGATCGAACTGCCAGGTGAACGTGCCCCGGCCTCCGGTCATCGAACGCAGGTCGGTCGCGTAGTGCAGGAACTCGGCCATTGGACCCTCAGCGACGACGACCGTCGAATCGGGCGGCTCGTCGGCCTGTTCCATGCCCAGGACGCGCGCTCTCCGCGAGTTGAGGTCGCTGATGATGTCGCCGGTCGATGATTCCGGCGCCGTGATCCGGAAGGTCTGGATTGGCTCCAGCAGGATTGGTCGAGCCGAGGAGACGCTCTCCTTGAGCGCCTGAGACGCTGCCAGTTTGAATGCCATTTCCGACGAGTCAACGTCGTGGTGCTTGCCGTCGTAGAGGGTCACTCGCAGGTCGGTAAGCGGGAACGTTCCTCGAGGCAAGGACTCGACAACGCCTTTCTCGACCGCGGGGATGTAGTTGCGCGGCACCGCGCCACCGACGATCTCGTCGTTGAACTCGAAACCGGCGCCACGCGGCTGTGGCTCCACCCGCAGCGCGACGCGGGCGTACTGGCCGCTGCCGCCGGTCTGTTTCTTGTGCAGGTACTCCGCCTGACCCTTCGCGGTGACCGTCTCGCGATAAGGCACGCTGCGATCCCTGATTTCCACCTCCACGTGGAACTTGCTCGCCAGACGTCCGGCCGAGAGCTGCACGTGCGATTCGCTCAGACCGCTCAGAATCGTCTCGCCCGAGTCTCGGTCGCGTTCGATTTGCAAGGTCGGATCACCCTCAACCAGTCGTGCCAACGACGGGCCAAGCTTGTCGACATCCGCCTTGGTCTTCGGCTCAACGGCGGCGGCGAAAATCGGGGCCGGCATCGGAGGCACCGGAATCAGCAAATCTGAGCCCTTTTGCCGCAACGTGTTGAATGTCGTGGTGTGCTGCAGTTTCGTCACGACGCCGATGTCGCCGAGCGTGAGCTCGGGAACAGAGTTCAGGGTCTTGCCTGTGGCTCTCGAAAGGCCGGCCAGCCGCTCGTCATTGCCGGTCTGAGCGTTGTCCAAATGCGCGTCACTCGTGATAGAACCGGAGACAACCCGTAGAAATGACAACCGCCCCACGAACTCGTCGGCGGTGGTCTTGAAGACGAACGCGCCCGCCTGTCCATTGCCGGCGATGCCGTCGGCGATGGGCGGGGCTTCGGACGGGTCGGGCAACACGTCGCCGATCAGTCGCAACAGCTCTTCCGAACCCACTCCCGCGACCGCCGATATGGGCAGCACCGGGGCAAGTGAGCCCGACATCGCGGCAGTCTTGACTGCGCTACGCAGATCGTCGTCGTCGATCTCCTCATCCTCGAGGTACAGCATCATGAGGTCTTCGTCGGCCTCGACGATCTGCTCGATCAGACTGTCGCGCCCTTCGGCCTCCTCGTCCGCGAGGACATCCACCAGTTCGCTGAACGAAGACTCTGACCCGTTGGGCAGATAGAGCGGCTGACACTCCGACCCGAGCACAGTCTGCGCCGATGCCAACGCGTCCTCGAACGAAGAGTTGTCGCGATCGAGCCGCGCGATGACGACGGCCCGCGGGATGCCGCGCTTGCCCGCCATTCGCCACACCGTTTCGGTTCCCACCTGGACGCCCGACGAGGCGTCCACCACCACGATCACCGCGTCGACCGCCGACATCGCGGCGACGACTTCACCAACGAAGTCGGCGTAGCCCGGTGTGTCGAGCAGATTGATCTGCGTGCCGTTGTGCTCCAGCGAGATCAGCGAGGTCGAGATCGACATCCCGCGCTGTTGCTCTTCGGGGTCATAGTCGGAGATCGTGTTGCCTTCCTCCACCCGGCCCAGCCGCGTCGTCGCGCCAGTCGCAAACGCCAGGGCCTCAACCAGTGTCGTTTTGCCGGCGCCCTGATGTCCCACCACCCCGACGTTGCGTACAGCCATCGCGAAACCCTCCGAACCTGACCGCCAGATTGGCCACAGGTTAACGGATGGAAGGCTGCTGACGAACGGCGGGCATCGGAAGGCACTCCGTGGAGCCGAATGGCGTCTACACCGCCAGATCAACGATTTCCAGCTCTGGCCGACCTCGGAGCCCGCGCCTGAGTCGCCAGACGATGTCAACCTGAGATCCGACTGCCGCCGCCGCGCCGCCCAGGCGCCAGCCGATTGCGGACCAACCGTCTAGATCCAGTCGAAGATGAGCGCCGTCTGCTCCAACCGTCTTCGCCTGTCGTACGCCCACGCCATTGCTCACGAATGTCGGCGCCGGATTGCCCTCGCCAAAGGGCGCCAGCCGCTCAATCCAACCCACGGTCTGTCGGGTCAGCGCGGATAGCGGGACCTGGGCGTCAATCTCCATCCGACCCTCCAGCGCGGCCCAGGCGCCGGCTTCGCCGGCATCGAGCTGCGACTGCGCGACCTCGTTGAATCGCGACATCAAAGCTCCCAGGTGCGATGGCTCGGCCGAGAAGCCGGCTGCCATCGCATGTCCGCCGCCGCGGATCAGCAGATCGCGCGAGGCATCCAGCATCCTCACCAGGTCGAATCCGGCCGCGCTTCTCCCCGAGCTCCGCGCCTCGCCATCTACCAGCGACCAGACAAACGCAGGACGCGACCATTGATCTGCCAGCCGTCCGGCCACAATTCCCACAATTCCGTGATGGATCCCTTCGCCCCCGGCGAACAGCACCAGCGGCGCTTGGCCGGACGCGTCGAGCTGCTGCCGTATCTGCCGCTCGGCGGAGAGCATGGCTTCGTCAGTCAATCGTCGGCGCTGATCGTTGAGTTG
>VXTH01000027.1:0-3192 GCA_009837565.1 Chloroflexota bacterium
GTCGACTCTGGTGCGTTGCATCAATCGACTGATCGAACCTTCCGTCGGCCAGGTCTGGCTCGACGGCCGCGAGGTCACCGCGATGAATCAGGAGGACCTGCGGGAGATCAGGCGACGCGAGCTGGCAATGGTGTTCCAGCACTTCGGGCTGATGCCGCATCGCAACGTACTGGACAACGTTGGATTGCCGCTTGAAGTCGCGGGCGTCGACAAGCAGGAACGTCGCGAACGCGCCAACTCGGCGCTCGAACTGGTCGGTCTGGGCGAGTGGACGGGATCGATGCCGAACCAGCTCTCGGGCGGCATGAAACAGCGTGTTGGACTGGCCCGCGGCCTGGCGATGGACACGCCGGTGCTGCTGATGGATGAACCGTTCTCGGCGCTTGACCCGGTGATCCGCCGCGAGCTTCAGGACGAGCTGCTGGCCCTCCAGGAATCCGTACAGAAGACGATCGTGTTTATCACCCATGACCTGAACGAAGCCGTACGCGTCGGCGACCGGATCGCGATCATGCGCGATGGGGAAGTGGTGCAGGTCGGCGCGCCCAACGATGTCGTGCTCAATCCGGCCGACAGCTTCGTCCGCGAGTTCACCCAGGACGTGCGCCTGCATGGGATGGTGACCGCCGCGTCGATCATGGACACCGGCGTGGAGGCGCTCACTGCTCAGGCGGATGATCGTTATGTCGTGTTGGAGGACGCGGTGCTTGACGAGTTAGTGCCGGCGGGACTGTCGGCAACGCAGCCGCTGCAAGTGGTGAACCGGGCCGGCGTGTTGGTCGGCGTGATTCCGCTGGAGCGCCTGGCTCGGGCGATGGTCTCGGACGAGGCGGCGGTCGCGGCCACAACAGAAGGCGAGCCCGCAGGTTGAGCATTCGACCACATCCTCCGGACGCGTCGCGTCAGTTCCTGACGCAACTTCTGAGGGGCAACCTGCCATCAGGAACAGGTGCGTGGTGGTCGGCGCCGCTGGCGATTCTCTTCGTTGGCGTGCTCTTCGTCGTCGCTTACTTCGCCGTCGCCGACGAGTTTCCCTTTGATGTCGGCCGCGATATCGGCCACCGTATCGACGTCTGGCTGGACTGGCTCAAGGACAACCTCTCGCCTGTCTTCCAGGCGATCAAGAATGTCATCGTCTGGTTTCTGATCGCGCTCGAAGACATGATGCTCTGGTTCACCTGGCCCGCGCTGATCGCGGCCGTCGCCCTGTCGTCGTGGCTGCTGGTTTCATTTCGGATGGCGCTGTTTGCCGCGGTCTCGTTGCTGCTGTTGGCAACCTTCGGACTGTGGGAATCGACGGTCGAGACGATGGCGCTGATCATCGTCACGGTCACGCTCTCAATCCTGATCGCAGTGCCGATGGGTATCTGGGCCTCGCAGAGCGAACGGCTGGATGCCGTGTTGCGCCCGATCCTCGACGCCATGCAGACGATGCCGTCATTCGTCTATCTCGTGCCGGCGATCGCGTTTTTCTCGCTGGGCGACACGCCGGCGGTGTTGGCGACGCTGATCTACGCGGTTCCGCCGGCGGTGCGGTTGACGAACCTGGGGATCCGCCAGCTGCCCGAGGAAACGCTCGAGGCCGCCGATTCCTTCGGCATGACTCGCAGTCAGATGCTGGTCAAGGTGAAGATTCCTCTCGCCATTCCTACGATCATGGCCGGGATCAACCAGACCACGCTGATGGCCCTGGCGATGGTCGTGATCGCCTCGTTGGTCGGAGCCGGCGGTTTGGGCGAGGACGTCAACCGGGGACTGGGACGGATCGAGCCGGGCAACGCGTTCCTGGCCGGCCTGGGGATCGTGTTTCTCGCCATCATCATTGATCGACTGACCCAGGCGCTGACCAGCCGTCGGCAAACGGCGCTGGGCGACGAATAACAGCTCGAGAGGACACGAAACAGATGCGCCATCTAGTGTCTCGGCTGGCCCGAATCCCCGGCTTGACGGCGGTGGTGGTCACGCTCGCGCTGTGGACGGTGACCGGGTTTGCCCTGGCCGATCCTGAACTCTCTCCCAAGGCGTTCCTGGGCGGAGCCAAGGCCATGTTCGTGGTCGTCTCGGTGCTGATGACGCTGATCGCGCTCCATCGCGCCGGTCTGTTCGGCCGCCGCGATTGAGCTCGTCTGAGAAGTAACAGATTTCCCAGTTGGTGGTGGTTGGTAGCATCTGTTGATATCAGGAGCGCATTGTGCGCATCAGATAAGGGAGGCTCCAATCTCATTGCTTAACTCACTGAGCGTTCTCACAGGTCTGCGCGGGCTGGCGCTAGCAGCCCTGCTGGCCGGGGCACTGGTCGTGCTGGCCGCCTGTTCCGGAGATGACGAACAGCAACAGCAACAGCAGCAAGCAGCCGAACAACCGCAGCAGCAAGCGGAACAACAGAGTTCTACGGCCGCGTCGGGGCGTAGCGCCGACGACCAGCAAGCACAAGCGCAAACGCAAGACGAACCGTCCGGCACGAGCCAACAGCAGGCTCAGCAGGAACAACAGCAGCAAGTCACAGCCGCACCCTCCGGGGACAAAGAAGAAATCATCTTCAGCGACCTGAACTGGACCTCCTCGGAGATCCAGGTGCGGGCGGCAGCCTTCATTGTCGAGCACGGCTACGGCTACCCGGTTGAGCTACAGGCTGGTGACACCACCTCCCTGTTCCAGGGACTGATTCAGGGCGACACCCACATCACGATGGAGATCTGGCCTGCGCAGCAGCCCTGGATCGACGATCTGGATGACCCGGGCGTGATCGAAATTTTGGGCGATTCGCTGGACGAGAACTGGGAAGGCTGGGTCATTCCCCAGTACGTCAAGGACGCCAATCCCGGCCTGGTCTCTGTGAGCGACCTGCCCGACTACATCGATCTGTTTGTGACGGCCGACTCCCGCGGGCGTGCGCGCTTCGTTGGCTGCGTTCCCGGTTGGGCCTGCGAGCAGGTCAACTCCAACAAGATCGTCGCCTACGGACTCGAGGACCTGTTCGAGGTGATCGCGCCGGGTTCCGGCGCGGCGCTATTCGAGGACCTGGAATCGACCTACGCCCGCGGCGAAGCCTGGCTGGGCTACATGTGGGGTCCGACCAAGCCGACCGCGACGCTCGATCTGTACCGGCTGGAAGAGCCGGAGTGGACCGAGGATTGCTGGAACAGCCACCAGGGCTGCGCCTACCCGAGTTCCGAGGTCGGGATCGCCGTG
>VXTH01000277.1:0-3188 GCA_009837565.1 Chloroflexota bacterium
CGCGGAGACTCACGACCGCGAGGCCAGCTTCCCGTTCGCGTCGTTACAGTTGCTGCGCGACATCGGCTGGATCGCCGCGCCGATTCCACGCGAATACGGCGGCGAAGAGTGCTCGCTGGCCGACCTGGTCGCGGCGCAAACCGCGCTGGCCAAGGTCGATATGGCTCTCGCCTTCGCCTGTGGCATGCACCTGATGTCGGTCGGCTCCGAGCGCTCGAATCGCTCGTGGCCGGAGCCGTTGCGCGAACGGATCTTCCGTTCCGTCATTGAAGAGGGCGCGCTCTGCAACCAGGTCGCTTCCGAGCCCGAACTCGGGTCACCGCAGGGCGGCGGTCGCCCTCAGACCGCGCTCACTCCGGACGGTCCGGGTTGTTGGCGGCTCAACGGGCGCAAGTCGTTCACGACCCTCGCGCCCGACCTCGCCTGGTTTCTGCCCTATTGCGCGGTCGAGGACGGTTCCGGAATGCTCGCCCGCGTGGCCGTGCACCGTGATTCGCCAGGTCTGCGGATCGAAGAAACCTGGGATGTGGTCGGCTTGCGCTCAACCGGTTCTCACGACGTCTGGTTCGAGGACGTGCCCATCACGGACGACGAATTCCTGGTCCGGCAAGATCCGGCGAAAGCCGGACAGCGGCACGGGGACTTTGCCTGGTTCGCCCTGCTGGTCTCTGCGGCGTCCCTCGGAGTGGCCGAGGCAGCGCGCGATTACACCGTCGAGTTCGCCCGCAACCGCCGCCCCGGCGGAGCGCCCGGCGTGATCGGCAGTCTGCCAACCGTTCGCGCGCAGGTAGGCGAAATCGATCTGCGAATCATGTCGGCCCGGGCGCTCCTGCATGAGACGGCTTCAGCCTGGGATCAACTCGACGCCGAGTCCAGATTCAAACTCGGCCCGCGCGTCGCCGCAACCAAGCTGCATACCGGCGATACCGCGGTCGACATCGTCGATCGCTGTATGAGGCTAGTCGGCGGCATCTCCCTGCATCGATCACAGCCGCTTGAGCGCTTCTACCGCGACGTCCGGGGTCCGCTGCACAACCCGCCCATCACGCCGCGCGGCTTGGAGGTCATCGCTTCGGCCGCGCTTGATCCGCTGCCCGACGTCACTTCTTGAACGTGCTCGTCAACCGCTGTGCAACGGTCAGCTTCGCTTGATCAGCGCCGCCAAGACTCAGTCGTTGCCAGCGCAGTTCCCGAGCCCAGCGTTCCAGGGGCAAGTCAGCCGAACCGCCGGCGACGCCGTGCAGGTCCATCGCACGGTCAACCACCGCCGTGGCCGTCTCGATCGCGTACGACGTCGCAGCCAGGGCCAGGTCTTCCGTCCGATCCGCCGCAGACAGATACAGGGCGCGCGCGGCGGCGATCGCGACCTCATTGTCGGCGAGCGCCAGGCGCGCGCGTTCGCCCTGGGCCAGTGGCGCGCCGTGCTCTCGCCGCGACCATACGACGCCGCGGCACATGTCCTGAGCCGCCGAGGCAATGCCGGTCAGATGCGCAGCCGTGAACAGCCGACGGCGCAGCACCAGATCGTTCGCGAACGCCGGACCACGGCTCGGCTCGCCCAGCAGGTTCGACTCCGGCACTTTCACCGCCGACAGATTGAGTTCCATCGTGTCCCGCCCCACTGCGATGGTCGGCCAGTCTCGCCAACGCTGGAATCCCACGCGATCGGTTTCAACGACGACTGCCGATACTCCATCTCGCTGTCCGGGGACCACTTCGGTGTTTGCGTAGACGATGCCAAAGGCCGCGTCTGAGGCGTCGGCCACGAACAACTTCGTGCCGTCGAGCATCCAACCCATCGGGTGCTTCTGCGCGCGGATGCGGACTCCGTCGACCCGCAGCGAGGAGAGGTCAGGATCATCGAGACCTCGGAAGCAGGTGACTTCGCGCCGAAGCAGTGGAGAGAGAAAACGATCTTGTTGGTCCTCTGTCGCCGCGTACAGTTGCGGCGGCGGATCCGGATCGAACAGTCCGTACGCAGGGTTGATCACGCCCGCACGGTGCTGGGACAACTCCTCCGCGATCCGCAATCGATCAGCGTCGGGTAGATCGATTTGCGGTCCGTTGACCGACCCCCGCGGCGCCATCAGCGGGGCGATGTCCAGTTCGGCAGCGCGATTCAGCAGCTTCGCGTGGGTATCGACCGGGAGCCGCGGAGCGTTCGAATCGATTCGCTTCTCTTCGAGCCAGATTTCGCGCCGGACGAATCGACGGACCGCATCGACGATGAGGTCGAGTTCTTCACTCACGATCCACCATCCGGCCGCAACCTGTCATTGTTCAGCCGAGCGCGCCACTGGCGGCCAGTTCCGCCAACTCGTCGTCCGACAGACCCAACTCTTGCAACACTTCATGCGTATGCTGACCGGTCTTCGGAGCCGGTCCGCGGGGCCCGACGTCCGCTCCGGCAATGTCGAATGGCGTGTTCAACGTCCGGAATGGCCCTTCTGGGCCATCGATCTCGGTCCAGGCATTCATCGCATCCATCTGCGGGTCGTGAATCACCTCTGGCAACTCTGCGACCGGCGCCCAGGTCAGTGCTTCAGCATTGAGCAGCGGCGTCCACTCGGCCAGCGTCCTTGAGCTAAACACCGTGCGCATCGCCCCGGTCAGTTCGGCTGTGTGTTCCATCCGTCCCATCAATGACGAAAAGCGTTCGTCCTCGCTCCACTGCGGCTGTTCCAATGCCCGGCAGAGCGGATGCCAGTAGCGATCGCCCGTCGGCATCACCAACATCAGCCAGCGGCCGTCGGCCGTCTCGTAGGAGTTGAACATCGGGTTGCCGGGCTGCACCCGATCGATTCGCGGCGGCTGATCTTCGAGGATGAGCGAGGTCGCCACATCGGCGCCAATCGTCCACGCCCCCGTCCGCTGCAGCGTGACTTCGACAAACTGGCCCTCGCCGGTCAGATCGCGAAGGCGCAACGCGGCCAATGTTCCCGACAGCAGGTTGAGCGCCGTCGCGTGGTCGCCCTGACCAGGACGGCAGGGCATCGGCGGACCATCCGGTTCGCCGATCAGGCTCATGATCCCCGAGCGCGACCAGAACGCGGAGTAGTCGAACGCGGTCATGGCATTGTCGGGTCCGCGTGTGCCATAGCCGGTCAAGACAACGTAGATCAGTCGTGGATTGACCAGCTGCAGCGACTCCCAGGACAGGTCGTACCGCGCGATTCGCGGCGCTGTGA
>VXTH01000107.1:0-3188 GCA_009837565.1 Chloroflexota bacterium
CCCAGGGAATCACGACGCCGTAGGCGCCGCCGTCGAGGATGCGCTTGATGACCACCGGGTCATTCCACTCCGCGCGCGCCATGGGAATGGTGTCGGTCGTCGAAATGGCCTGGAACATCTGAATCATCGTCTGGAGGTCGACGGGAGAGTGTTCACCATCGACAACGAGCCAGTCCCAACCCTGATGGGCCATTGATTCGGCCGCAAGTGTCGAGCAGGTACCAAGCCAGGCGCCAAACGCTGGCTTGCCCTCGGCCCACAGTTGTTTCACCGTGTTCGGTCGCATCAAACACCTCCGCTACCTACCCCTGAGCCGCTCACGGGGCGGGAAATCGATCTGTCGCCTATGTTGCAGAAAGCGTACACGATGAGTCGAAAATTCCATCCATGACGCCTCGCCCTGTGCTGGTCTCCTGGTCCTCGGGAAAGGACTCCGCCTGGGCTTTGCACCTGCTGCGCCAGCAGCCGGATCAGTACGACGTCAGGGGCATCTTCACGACCGTGACGCCGGATTCCGACCGCGTCGCGATCCAGGCAACGCCGCGCTCGGTCCTTCGGCTTCAGGCCGCGCGAGGTGGCTTGCCGCTCTATGAAATCCCAATCCCTGACCCCTGCCCGAATGGGGTCTACGAGGCCGCGATGCTGCAGTTCCTCGACCGGGTGCGTGATCTGCCCTCGCATTTGACCGCGGATACGTTTGCGTTCGGGGATCTGTTCCTGGAGAACATCCGCGAGTATCGCGAGGCCAATCTGACGGGTACGGGATTCGAGGCAGTCTTCCCTGTGTGGGGCATGCCCACGTATCAACTGTCGCAGCAGATGCTGGCCTCCGGGCTGCAGGCGATCATCACGGCCGTAAGCCCCACATCGAAACTGGATTGCAGCTTCGCCGGTCGTTGGTTTGACCAGCGGCTTCTCGACGATCTACCTGAGGGCACGGACCCGCTTGGTGAGAACGGCGAGTTTCACACCTGCGTTGTCGACGGTCCGATGTTCAGTCACGCGATCGAGGCCAAGCCAGGCGAGGTTATTGGGCGACCCGTCAGCCGCAGCCACGACGGCAGCGGCGGGACGGTAACCGCCTGGTACGCCGACATCGAACTCGCGGAGACCTAGCGGTCTGGATGCGGGGTGAGGGAAACCCTGTCGAGCACCGCTTTGTTGACCACCGAGCGCGGCATGTAGCCCTGCAGGACATCGGCGGCCGCTTCTCCGACACGTTGCAGCAACAACGGCGCTGAGGCGTCGGAGTAGTAAGCCGAGTGAGGCGTCGCGATCACGTTGTCGAACTCGAGCAGCGGGTGATCCTTGTGGACCGGCTCGGGATCCCAGACATCAACGCCGGCGCCGGCAATTTGCCCATTCTTGAGCGCGTCGTAGAGCGCCGACTCGCTGACCACGCCACCGCGGCAGGTCGTGATCAGATAGGCGGTTTGCTTCATCATCGCCAGTTCTTCGGCGCCGACGATCCCTCGTGTCTCCGGACTCAGCGGAGGGTGGACCGAAACGTAGTCGGCTTGCATGACTTCCTCAAGCGAGGTCAATCGCACCCCCGCAGCCTCGGCGACCGCCGGATCCTGGTAGGGGTCGTAGGCGATCACGTCTAGTCCGAAGGCCTGAGCGCGAATGGCCGCTTGCTGGGCGATGTGACCGAAGGCGACCAGGCCCAGGGTCTCGCCGTACAGCGGCCCCGAGGGTCCCAGCGGAACCCGGTCGCCCGAGCGGGCGGCGTCGTTGTGAGCGACCAGCTTCCGGTTGAGCGCCAACAGCAATGAGATGGCGTGCGTGGCGACCTCGTTGATGCAGTAGTCGGTGATGTTGCAAACGACGATGTCGTAGTCAACGGCCGTCTGCCAGTCGATGTTGTCGAAGCCGATCCCATACCGCACCACGACTTTGAGATTCGGGGCCGCGTCGAAGACGTCCTTGCCAACCTGCCGGTAGCCGCAGATGATTCCGTCCGCGTCGGTCACGTGAGCCGGGATGTCTTGTTGCTGTTCAAGCGTCAGAGCGACCAGCTCGGCGTCGGCCTTGGCCAACTCAGCCGCCTCGGCGACGTGGGGTTGGCGCTCCGGTCTTGAATCGACGTGGTACACCTTGAACTTCGACATCGAGATCTCCTTCAGCGCTGAACTGCGGTTACAACCAGGTTTGAATGCGGGAGCGGGGGACTGGAGGGATGACCGCCTTCAGCCGCCGACCGTCAGCAGTGAGCGTAAACGACATCTGTTTTCCAGGCTCCAGTTCCGGATGCAGGATGCGGTTGATCAGGCGAAACGACTCGAATCGAATCAGAGAGAGCCGCACCTGCTGCTGATTGGCGGTCGGGCGAGAGACGAGCACCGCGTCAACCAGTTCGTCGAAGGAAGCTTGCTCAACGAGCAACAGGTGTTGAACGATGAGTTGCTCGACGACGTCGAGCTCGATCTCAATCGACTCCGGCCGCAGCCGCTGCTTGAGGGCGGCGCGGAGCCTCGTCAGACGGGCCTTGAGCGTCACGCTACGCGCTGAGGTAGGCGCCGATGTCGGGGCCGCCCTCGGTCAGTACGACGCCCGACTCGGCCAGTGCGGCGGTCTGCTCGGCGGTGATGCCCAGCCACTCATCGAGCACAGCGCAGGTGTCCTGGCCGAACAAGGGCGCGTAGCCGTAGACCCGGCCTGGAGTGCGCGAGAGCCTGAGCGGGGAGGCGGCCATCGTGACATCACCGGCGACCGGATGGTGCACGGTCGTGATCATTTCTCTGGCTGCAATCTGTTCTTGCTGAACGGCCTGGCCGATCGTATTCAGCGGTCCAATCGGGATGTTGTATTGCTCCAGGGTGGTCACCCAGTGGCTGGTCGGCTGTCGGCGCGTCGCCTCGAACAACAGGGGTTCCAGCTCCGCATGATTCTCGGTTCGCTTGAAAGATGTGTCGAAGCGCGGATCACCGACCAGCTCCGGTAGTCCCAGTTCCGCGCAGAACAACTCCCACTGGTTGTCGACGCCCCACGAGAGCGCGACGACCATCCAGCCGTCGGCGGTGGGGAATGCCTGGAACGGCGTTGCAGATGGATGCCTGGTGCCCAGCGGGCCGGGCTCCTTGCCGGTTGAAAAGTAGCGCGCGACCGCGTTCTCGAGGATCGAGATCTGACAATCCAACATGGAAATGTCGACTGATTGGCCCATGCCGCTGAGGTCGCGTTCGCGA
>VXTH01000089.1:0-3184 GCA_009837565.1 Chloroflexota bacterium
CGGTCGGCTGTCGCTCCGGGTACTCGGCCCGGCGCTGGTAGCTGGCGGGACAGGTGTGCGCATGTCGCGCGGTGCCTTGACCGCATGACAAGCATCGTTTTGCAGCTCTTCGGTGGCACATCTCAGTTCGACAACAAGGCCAGTTCGATGGTTGAGCCGATCGAGTTGGCCGAACCAGTTCTAGAGGTGGATGACGTGTTCTCACCCACAGAGATCTGGCAACGCGCAGCAGAGGAACGGATAGCGGCCAGGCAAGAAGGGAGTTCTGCCTCGCCGATTAGGGGATCGCGGAAGTTGCCGTGGGGGTAGGGGTCCGTCGAGATCTCTCCTCTCTCGTGAGGTCGGGGATCACCTCGACTATAGCAACCACTAGAATGAGCGCGACAGCGACTCCAGAACTTCGCAGTCCTCATTGGCTTAGGCCCTGATCAGAGGAGCGAGAAATGTCCATCCAGAGACTCTCCCGCGGTGATTTGATAGTAATGAAAGGTATCATCGATGAAGTTGGCGGTCTGTTGACCTCTGTCAAGGATCGATTGGTGGAACGCGATGAGGAATGTCACGCGACACGATCTCGGCTTGTTGCTCTCTGGGATAGTGATGATGTATCGATACCCGATCGGCGAGGCCAGGCCGCGTTGAGCGAAATCTTGGAGCGCCTGAATGTCGAGCACTCTAGTATCCGTAAGGTGTTCATTCAACTTGAAGAGCAACGATTGGACATATTCAAGAAGCGGCGCCCATTCGATGTTCATCTTGTGGAGCTACTTGATGGGGATACTCCAGTCAGTCAGGAGCAGATCGTTGAGTTGCGGAATGGCAACAAAGATCTCCAGCGTCGTCTTCGGATTCTGCGACACGGTATTGCAGAAGACTATTCGACGGGGTGGGATGCGCTCGTTGATGCGGAAGGGAAGTTCATTCAAACATTGAAGCGAATAGTTGGTGTGTCCGGGCACGAGTCAAAGTTGTTTGAATGGTGGATTGACTACATGGAGGTTTGGGTCAAGCGAAAGTCCTGGTTAGACGACTACCACGCGCGGTATGACTCTCCAGGTGGTGAGGGCCAGGATGAGGGTGGTGCTGACCAACTTGATCGCATGTATGATCAATGGAGGGTGGACGCTATAGAAGCGTTATCGATCAACTAGCACGACATGTAGACATCTTGGGCATCGCTATAGTCGCCTAGGGAAGTTCTTGTGCTGGAGCCGATGTCGGCTTCGCTCATCTCTCGCAGACGACGCCGTCGCTGTCTCCGTCTCGAGCTGAGGGGACTGTTTGTCTGGGGAACCCTCGGCCGGTTCCCTTTGAGCCCTGTTGTCGTTCAACGCCGGCTGCCTCGGCTTCGTCGCAGGAGGCGTAGGGGCCTGACGGCTGCTCTGCGGCGTCCGGGCGCAGTTGATCGTTCTGCTCGCGCTCGACGGGGACCACGGTCGGCTGTCGCTCCGGGTACTCGGCCCGGCGCTGGTAGCTGGCGGGACAGGTCTGGAGCATGTCGCGCAGGGCGACGACCTCTTGCTGGTCGGCAGTCAGCGACCACTTGACTTTGACGGCGATCCAGTCGTGCGCGTACTGGCACCAGGCGCTCCTGAGTGGTGGCTTCCAGTCGGCCGGATCGTCGGCGCGCTTTGTGCGGTTGCTTGAGGCGGACACGGCGGTGAGCGCCGCGGGGAGATCGAGGTCGTTGGCGAAGGCCGACTTGCGCTCGGCCGGCCAGACGGCGGCGCCGGAGTCGTGCGCTTCCGCCAGCGGCACCATGTGGTCGATGTCCAGCTGCGACGGATCGTCAAACGGATCGTCGTCGTACCAGGAATGCCAGAGGCCGTCCAACGGACGACATTCCTGGTTGACCTCGGTGATTGTGATTGCTTCGGCGATCAGGACGAGTTCGCGGACGTTACAGGCCGGTCGGTCGGTCTCCAGCCATCCGTCGGGCATGTACAGATCGCGGTCGTAGCTGATGCCTGCGTCCGATTCGGGGGCCACCGTGAGCTGAGCGAGCAATTCCTCGAACCGATCCTGCGATTCCTGTTGTCGCTCGGAGTGAGGTTGGCTGGCAGGTTGCTCAGGAACAGTCTGCTGGACTGGCTGCGGCTCGGGCCCGGCGGTCTGCACGCTGGACGGATCGGGTTGGGTCTGCGGTTCAATCGCGCAGGCCGACAGCGAGAGGCCGGTGAGCAGGAAGCAGACGGCGAGCGCACGGACGATTCGGAGCCTCATGGTGTTCTTCAACAGCATGCCTCGGGTTTGGGGAGACGAACAATAGCAGCGAGCGGACGTCGTATCCCTCTATCCTGAGTGGGAAGCCGAGAGGACGAGTGTCATGGTCAGCGAGATTGTCTACTCCTGCGATTCCCACGTGGTTGAGGGTCCGGAGGTCTTTGACGGATTGGTGGAAAAATTCGGCGATCGCGCGCCGCGCGTGGTCGACGGCTGGAAGGGCCGCCAGGGGGTGTACCTGGCCTGGCCGCAGATTGACTTCGCCATGCTGGTCGGTCGGCTGGGGATCGCTGGGGCCAACCTGAACCTGCCCGAGACCAAGGAGAAGATGCAGCGTGGTTGGGACCTGATCAATCCGGGCGTCAAGGATCCGGTTGCTCGGCTGACGGAGCAGGACACCGACGGCGTGGTCGGCGAGGTGATGTATCCCTCGATCAACATGCTGACCTACATGGTCGATGACGTGGAGGTGGTGAACGCCGTCTTCCAGCGCCACAACGACTGGATTCGCGACTACTGCTCGCACAGCCCCGAGCGGCTGATCGGCGTCGGTTGTCTGACGCTGCGCGACGTCGAGGTCGGGATCGCCGAGCTTGAGCGCTGCGCCAACATGGGGATCAAGGGCGTCGCGATTCCCTGTACCGCGCCCAAGGACAAGCCGTACTCGGACGCCTACTACGAGCCGTTCTGGACGGCGGCCGAGGAAGCCGGACTGCCGCTGACGATGCACATTTTCTGCGGCGCCGAGCCGGGGATGGGTCTGCCCAAGGAGTGGGACGAGGTCGTGAGCTACACGCTGGCGCATTCGGCCGCCTGGAACACGATCTCCAACCTCGTTACCTCAGGGGTTTGCGAGCGGCATCCGGGTCTGAAGTTCGTGATGGCCGAGTGGGAGACCGGCTGGATCGCGCACACACTCGAGCGCTGGGACCACGCCTACTACCGCGCGCGCGCGGTCGAC
>VXTH01000353.1:0-3178 GCA_009837565.1 Chloroflexota bacterium
GTCCCAGCATCAGCAGGTTGTCCTGGTACTGCTCAATGCGTTGTCGGGCGCGCCACTCCGCATAGAATTCTTCGCCGGTCATCTCTGAGCCGTGGGCCGCGAGGAACTCGCCCGCCGGAGGGGCGAGACTACCGGTCAGATCAAGGACGGTGCCGAAAATGTCAAATGTCAGGTGTCTGACGCGAGCCAGAGATTCGTCAGCCATGCGATAGGTCTCCTCAAGGAGCCGAACGCTGGCCGGCTCGCTGGAAATCATAGTCGCGGCCAACAGCTTGCAACGGCAGTTGATCGACCTGGAGAATTGAAAGCAAGCGTCAACCGGTTCGGGATCGCTTAGACTAAGGCCAGTAGACTAAGTCACCATAGGGTTGAGGATGCCCATGCGAGTCGTCAACATGCACGAGGCCAAGACGCACTTGTCGAGGCTCGTTCGAGATGCCGAAAACGGCCAGCCATTCATCATTGCCCGCAGCGGTACACCGCTGGTCAAGGTGGTGCCGCTAGAGACAAGGGATTCAGCTCCACGCCGGATTGGGTTCCTCCCTGGCATCTCCGTCCCCGACGATTTCGACCGAATAGGCGAGGAAGAGATTGGGAACATGTTCGGCGGCCAGTCTTGAGGCTGCTGTTGGATACGCACCTCCTGTTGTGGGCGGCCACTGACTCGCCTCGTCTGTCACCGTCTGCCCGCGAACTGATCGAGGATCCCGACAACACGCTGTGGTTCAGTGCAGCATCGCTGTGGGAGGTTGCGATCAAGACCGGGCTGGGACGAAATGACTTCACCATCCATCCACGGATGTTGCATCAGGCGCTGTTGCAGAACGATTACAACGAACTCGCCATCACCGGCGCACACGCCGCTGCCGTGGATCTGCTGCCGGCAATTCATAGCGACCCGTTCGACCGCATACTCGTTGCCCAGGCGCAGATTGAATCGCTCACGCTGTTGAGCGGCGACGAAGTCGTTGCTCAGTACCAGGGCAACATCCGCTTGATCTAGCCGTTTCAAGCGCCGTCAGTTCGTCCTCTACTTTCCTCATCAGGTTGGATCCGTCCGAGAAAGACTTCGGTGAGGATGTTCGTCTCACGGACAGAGTCCGGCGTCCCTTCATGGACGATCCGGCCTTTGTCGAGGACATAGGCCCGGTCAACGATCTCGAGCACGCCCTTGATGTTGTGTTCGACGATCATGATCGTGGTGTCCACGTGGTCGCTGATTTCGCGCACCTTCGCGAACACTTCGCCCACCACGATCGGAGCCAGGCCCAGGGTCGGCTCGTCGAGCAGCAACAAGTCGGGCGCGCCCATCAATCCTCGGCCGATGGCGAGCATCTGCTGCTGTCCACCCGACATCTGGCTGGCCAAGTCCCGACGTTTGTCGTGCAGGACGGGAAACAGATCCAGGACCGATTCGAGGCGACGGCGCTTCTCAGACTCGTCTCCGAGATAGAGACAGCCCATCTCCAGGTTTTCCTCGATCGATAGGTGGGTGAACACCCGTCGACCCTGGGGTACGAAGCAGATGCCTTCCTTGACGATTTCATGCGTCTCCGCTTCGAGCCGCCGGCCGCGCCAATGCACCTCGCCGTCGACAACAGGCGCCAGCCCCATGATCGCCTTGAGGACGGTCGACTTGCCTGCACCGTTCGGGCCCAACACAGCGACCGCTTCGCCCTGGCTGATTCCCAGTGACACGCCGTCGAGCGCGCGGACCGCACCGTAGTGAACGGCGATGTTGGTCAGTTGAAGCGAGACGTCGCTGGACCCATGCATGGGCGTGTCACTCTCCCAGGTAGGCTTCGATCACTTCTTCGCGGCTCAGGACATCGTGGACTTCGCCTTCGGTCAGCAGTTTGCCGCTATCGAGCACAATCAGGTGGTCGGGCAGCTCGCGGACGATGTCCATGTTGTGCGAGATGAAGATCAACGTGTGTCCCTGATCGCGCATCCTGATCACGATCTCCTTGACTCGTTCCAGCATCTGCGGGAACAGCCCGGCAAACGGCTCATCGAACAGGTAGGTCTGTGCGTCCATCGCCATCGCCCGGCCGATTTCGAGCAGCTTGCGCTGTCCGTAGGACAGCTCGCCGGCCATCGCGTCCCGCTTCTCCCACATGCCGACCTCCCGCAGCACGCGTTCGGCCGTCTCCCTGTGGGCCGGTTTGACACGTTCGAACAGGGATGGGACTAGCCGGCGCTCGGTCAGCACGACCATGATGTTGTCCCAGGCGCTGATCTGCTCGAAGAGCCGCACTTCCTGAAACGTGCGGGTGATGCCGTGCTGAGGTGACTCGTGCGCCTTGACCACCCTCAGTCCGACGCCGTCGATGATCACGATCCCGCCATCGAGGGGCAACGTGCCGCTGAGCAGGTTGACGAACGTTGATTTCCCGGAGCCGTTTGGTCCCACGATGCTCGTGATGCCTGTCTTCGGGATAGCGACGGTCAACTCGTCGACCGCGCGCACGGCGCCGAAGTGCTTGGACAGGTCGATCGTACGAATCACGGATCCCGACGATTCGGTCATAGCTTGTACCTCCCGACCAGTCCCTGCGGCCGGAACAGCATCAACAGCACCATCAGTACGCCGAGCACGACCTGGCGCGCCTGGCCCACAAACTCGGGCGGCAGGAAGGGCAGGAAACGCATGCCTTCTTCGAGCAGCACGAAGGCCATCGCACCCAACAACGAACCCCAGATCGTCGCCAGACCGCCGAGGATCACAATGGCGATCAGCAGCATTGATTCGAGCAGGATGAACGAGTTGGGATCGATGAAGCTGGTCCAGCTTGCCAGCAGGGCGCCGGCGAGACCGGCCATCATCGCCGAGAGCACCCAGACGGCCAGCTTGAAGTGCGTCACCTGGTAGCCGAAGACGGCGATCGCCTCCTCGTCCTCGCGAATCGCCGTGAGCACGCGGCCAAACGACGATGTCACGATCAGCCAGCAGATCAGGACGACTAACGCCAGGCAAATCAGCGCGAAGATGAGGAACTCGACTTCGCCGTCGAGCACCCAGCTGCCAAACGCAGGCCGAGGGATCTCGTGGATCCCGAACGCGCCTCGAGTCAGTTCGCGCAGATTGAGGAAGAAGCTGAACGCAATGATCGCGAAGCCGAAGGAGACCAGCACGAATATGTCGTCGCGGAAGCGATTGAAGACCACGCCTACGCCC
>VXTH01000007.1:0-3175 GCA_009837565.1 Chloroflexota bacterium
CGTATACGCTCGCCCGCTCCTCGTCGTCATGGACGCCAAGACTCTCGACGGCCCCGTCGAAGGCAATCCGTTCGACCTTGACGTCCACCACCGCCAGCGCGCTGAGGATCCGAATCGTGAACTGCTCAAAGGCGTCGCGCCCCAGGTTGCGTATCGAAGACTCCAGCCGCGAGCGCCACTCGTAGTCGTCCATCGGCGGAACGTCCGCGCGGCCCTCATCGCCCCAACCATCGCGCTCCGGGGCGGATTCCTCCATCCGGGCTTCGGCCTCGCGCCGCTGTCGGCTGCGCCGAAGCGTCCGCCAACCCAGGTAGATCATCGCCAGAACCAGCGGAGCAAACTGAGCCCAATCCGGAGCCGTCTCCCCCTCCTCCACCCCCGCAAGCCGGGCAAAAATAATCCCGCCAAAGATCATGATCAGCAAGGCAACCAGAACATCAACCAGGACAGATCGCATGTTGCTCATTGGGAGTACTCGAATTGCTTGAAGTACGACTCGTCGATGGTGACATCCTCGACTGTTCTTTGCGTCGTGCGAACGCCCAAGGAATGCTCTTTCAGCAGTTCGCAGAGCGCTTCGCCATCAATCAGGTCAACGGGATTTGCGCCCGGTCTGGCAGCTTCGTCCCTAGCGTCACGCGTGAAGGATCCCGTTGTAATGATGATTCCGCGGTCTGAGCGCCCGATGAACGATCCTCGGAAGTCTCGGACTGTGGACGACCCCACGGACCCTTTGTATCGCTTGCACTGAAACGCTGTGTGAAACGAGATCAAGCCTGAGGGTCGGTACGTTCCAATGCCATCGATTCCACCATCGCCGCCCCGACCTGTGACTTCCACATCGTCGAATCCCGCTGCCCGAAGCAGGGCGCCGGCAAGATGTTCGAACGCTGTGGGCGAAGCGTTTATGAGCCTATCCAAAAGCTCAGCTTCCCAATGCCGCACATCGTCATCATCGCCTTCGGTGGCGTCCCTCGTGTCGATACCGGAGGTGCTCCGCTCTTGCTGCCGCTTGCGGTATCGACGTCCACGCTCACGGTGGCGCTGGGCGACCTCTTCGTCCGAGATCGTGCGCCCGAGCTCAGTTAGTTGATACAAGGCCTTGCCGGGTTGCTCGCACACGCCTATCCATTTCAGGTCATTACAGGCGTACTCGGATTGCCACGAGACAAAAGAGCGATCGCCGTTACCTCCCGGTTCAGGCACGGCGACCTGCTCGTGCGTCAACTGGAGCCGCTCAATGACCGCTTCACCTATCTCCAGGCGGTGGACCGGCATAGGCATGGACCGAAGCAGGTCCAGCACTAGCGGCAGCATCTCCGATCGCGTAGGTAGTCCAGCTTGCTCACGACGCGACGCCATCGATCATTCCTCCACCCCTGCAGACTACCTGCCCAATCTCTCCTGGAAGCCCGGCGCGGCTCGAAACTGAAGCCGTCTGCCGACCCGCTCCCGTTCCAACAGCCCTCGTTCCACCAGATCGGCCAGATCTCCGTGCGAGACGGCATAACTCACATCATTCGTCCGCCGATAGCGGGCGATAGTGATGTAACGCGTCGGATCGTTCAGCAGTTCCGCCAGCAGGTCGGATTGGCGCTGGTTCAGTCCCGACTCAAGGCCAGTGGCCTCTCTCGCGTCCTCCATCCAGGAGCGGATGCCTCGCACGTGGCTGTCGAGCCGTTCAACTGATCGCTCGACGACATCAAGCTGGTGCAGCAAGAAGTGAGTCACGTCGTTGCCGTCGGCATGAACGAATTGGTACGCCCGCGAGTATTGCCCCGGCGCCGCGAGGAGGAACTCCGAAATCGGCAGGTATTGGGAAAGCCAGATTCCGGAACGAAGCAGCGACCAGTAGAACAACGCACGAGCAGTGCGGCCATTGCCGTCTGCGAACGGATGGTCATAGCCGATCATGAAATGCACAAGAATCGCCTTCAGCAGGTGGTGCAGGTCGCTTGCCTCAGGCAGTTGATTCTCGAAGTCGCAGAGCCGCTGCATCCGCTCCGGCAATTCAGAAGCCGGAGGCGGCGTATGGACGATCTCCCCACCGCGGCTGACGACATACACGCGCGGGTCCCCTGGATTCTGCAAGCGCCCAACATCGTCGGCTCGAAGGGTGCCGTCGGTCACGACACGGTGGACTTCGAGGATGTGATCGATGTCGAACGGTTCCTGTTCAGTCGTCCATTTGCTGATCAACTCCATCGCGGCATAGTTGTTGGCGATCATGCGCTCGCCATAGTCCCGCGGGCGTCGTCCGTCCCTCAGCATCTCCAGTGCGACCTCTCGTGTCGTGTTCGCTCCCTCGAGGCGACTGGATTGAATCGACTCATACATCTGCGAACTAACCCGAAGCTGGTTCCGCTCGGCATCCTGTAGGCCCAGATCGCGATGGACGTTATGCGAAGAGACCGCCGCATCCCAACGCTTGAGGAATCCGGGAAGCGGGCCGGTTTCGCAGAACCAGAAGGCCTGGCCACCGCGTCCACTTAGGGGCAGTTCGTTCCGGGCTGCTCGGCGGGCGGTCGCCAGGCTCAGCCACCATTGCCGGCGCGTCAGCCCGTTCGGCGCCTTTCGATAGCGGACTTCGTCCCACGGTAGGTAGCGACCCTGTGCGTCGACCGGGGTGAGCGTCCCCTGAAACTGGGCCCGTTCCTCGAAACTGAGCGCCTCGAAGTCGACCTGCAAAGCGCTGAACGGCGGAGCGACATCCGGAAGTGCCATTGTTCCCTCGAAACGAGCTATCGGATTACTATCGGAAACTCTTGATCCGATAGTAATCCGATTCGAAAGTCGGAGAGAGCTCGAATTGGCCCAACTGTCAGTTTGTTATCGGATACTGTCAATCCGATAACAAGAGCATGTCCCTACACCGGCAGCGCGTTCACGTCGATGTTGTACAACTGCTGCACGTTGCCCCAGACCATCTTGTCGACGTCCTCTTGCGGAACGCCTTCCATGATCTCGTCCAGGATCCGGCGCGAGTTCGGCCAGATCGCGTCGTGGTGCGGATAGTCGTTGCCCCAGAGCAGGTTGTCGACGCCAATGCGGTCGCGCGTTTGCACGCCGATCTCGTCGTCCTCAAACGTGACCATGAAGTTGCGGTGGAAGTATTCCGAAGGCAGCATCTCCAACTCGGGCGTGCGGTCGACCGCGCGGGCGCGGTAGTAGGCGT
>VXTH01000237.1:0-3173 GCA_009837565.1 Chloroflexota bacterium
TCCCAGGGCTCGAGCACCCGCACGCCAAGGCCCGAGGCGCGTTCGAGGAAGTCGCCGGCGTCGTCCAGCCGGCTCCTGCTCCGAGGTTCAGCCGCACGGAGTCGAAGATCCAGGGCCCGCCCGCGTACCCCGGCGAGCACACCGACGAGATCCTCGCCGAAATCGGTACCACCGGCTCCCAGGGCTAAGAATTCAAACCGGCGGGCGCCGTCGCCTAGATCAGGCGCCGCGACGTTAGCTAACAACGCGCCCCCCCTCTGGGGTAGCGGGCGCGGAGCGCCTGAGGGGGCCCGCAGCGTAGGAGTGCGCATCTAATGGTCGCCGTTACCGATTACCGCCTCTATCCCGCCATCCAAGCGCAACCGTCCGAGTGCGCCAAGCTCCTCAGCAGCGTTCAACCCTTCGACCGTGCCGCCGAGACGCTCTCGGCAGCCTCGCGCGTCTGGACGGTCGGGATCGGCACCTCGTACAACGCCGCCAATGCGGCCAGTTGGATGCTGCGCGCCGCCGGACTCGAAGCTCGGCCGCTGACCAGCTTCGAGTTCGCCACCTGGCCAACTGTCTCAGATGGTGAAGCTGTCCTGCTCTTCGCCCACACCGGTCGCAAGACGTATAGCGGCCGCTCGCTGTCGCTCTGCATCGAGCGCGGCATCCCTGTCGTGCTGATCACCAAGATCGAGACTGGGTTCGACCTGGACTCATTCCCCGACACCGTCACCGTCCTACACACGACGACGCAGGATCCATCGGCGATGTACACGGTCTCGCACACCACGGCGATGACCGCGGCCGCGATGATCGCCGACCTTGTGTCGCCGGCCTCACTCGGCGATGTCTCGGAAATTCCCACATCGTTGGCCGCAGCGTTGACCCTGGAAGCGGAGATTGCCGAGCTGGCGGCCGAGTGGTCCGACGGGGCGCTGATCGCAATGGGTGCTGGCCCGATGTTGACCGCCGCCGAAGAGGCGCACATCAAGATCGCCGAGGCGTCGCGCCGAGCGGTGCGTCACCAGGAGCCGGAATCATTCCTGCACGGCCCGGCCGTGCAGATCGTTGATTCCGACCGCATCCTCTCGTTCGCCGCCAACGACGACTCGGCGGAGCGAACCCGCGTGATCACGCAACTGACGATGGACAACGGCTGCTCGGCGGTCTGGGTCGCGCCCGAGAGCGTGCCCGGCCCGGAGTCGGTGCGCCATCTGGTGCTGCCCGAACTGTCGCCGGAGCTGCTGAGGATTCCGGCCGTCGTCCCGGCGCAACTGCTCGCCGCGCATCTGGCCGCGAACGACGACGTCAACGCCGACGACTTCCGCACCGACGTGCCCAGGTTCCGCGAAGCGCTGTCGAAGCTCAGTCTCTGACGCGCTGCACTAAGCAGGCCGAATCCGGATGGGCATCTTCAGCTCTGCGCGTGAACGGCGGCTCTGGCTGTGGGTGCTTGCGGTCGTCGCGCTGATCTTCGCCTCTCTTGGATTCAGCGGGAGACTGGTTGATCTGCTCAACGACGACAACGCAGGCGCGGCGGCGTTCAGTGTGGCATTGCTCCTCGTTGCGGCGACGGTCTTGACCGACGGGTTGCAGACGCGCCCGACACGCGTTGAAGTCGCCGTCGCGTTCGGCGTCGCCGCCGTCATATTGATGGTGTTCCTGCGCCTGACTCTCGCGGAGCGTTCTCACCTGATCGAATACGGCGTGCTCGGGGTCTTCATCCACGCCGCGCTGACCGAGCGGGCGGAGCGTGGCCGTCGCATGCCCTGGCCGGCAGCGTTGGCCATCCTGGCCGCAGCTGCGATCGGGGTGATTGACGAAGTGATTCAGCTCGCGCTGCCGCACCGGGTGTTTGATCCGATCGACATGCTGTTCAACACGCTGGCAGCGGGGTCGTCGGTCGCCGCCGGTCTGGTGCTTGCCAGAGTGCGGCGCAGCGTCCGCGTATGAACGCCTAGCCGAGCGCGCCGATTCTCGACTCCAGGTCGGCCTGTTGACGCTGCAGATCGGAGGCCAACTCTTCCGCCTGCTTCACGACTTCGGCCGGCGCCTTCGAGCGGAAGCCTTCGTTTGAGAGCTTCGCTTCCGCGCCTCGCAGTCGTTTGACGATGCCTTCGAGGTCCTTGTTCAGACGGGCGCGCTCCTGATCGAGGTCAACCAGACCGCCTAACGGCAGGATCACTTCTGCGGCGGGTAGCACGGCAGAGGCGATTTGGTCGGCAGGAGCGTCGCCGCGATCCGAAACAATGGTCAACGGGCGCGCTCGTGAGAGCACCTCGACTATCGGCGCCGAGGCGCTGACCGCGTCGGCGACCTCGCTCTGCGGCAGGACGTATGTCTCCGCCCACTGACCGGCCTGGACGCGGTAGTCGGCCCGAACCTGGCGCACGGCGGTGACAATCTCCTGCACCGCGGCGAACGCCTCTTCCGCTTCGAGGTCTCGGTCGGAGTCCGCGGGCTGCGGGTAGCGGGCGCCAATCAGCGCTGTCGCCTCTGCATCATCCCCCAAATGCGGCCGAAGCTGCTGCCAGATCGCCTCGGTCACGAACGGCATCCAGGGATGCAGCAGGCGCAGTCCGCCGTCGAGCACCCTGGTCAGCACCGGGAGCGGCGAGAGATCGCCGTTGCGCAGCCTGACCTTGCTCGCTTCGAGGTACCAATCGAAGAACTCGCCCCAGAGGAAATCCTGGATCTGGCGACCCGCTTCTCCCAACTGGAACTGGCGCAGTAGCTCATCAACGGAGTCGGTGACGGCCTGCAGCCGGGAGAGGATCCAACGATCTTCGAGGGGGACCCCCTCCGCCTGCGGCACCTCCCCCTGCGAGGGGGCGGAAACGTCGTCTGCAGCTGTCGACAGCTCGCCCAGCACGAACTTCGCGCCGTTCCAGAGTTTGTTGGCGAAGTTGCGCGAGCCCTCGAGGCGCTCGTCGGTGAGTCGCATGTCGTTGCCGGGCGTGGAACCCGTGGCGAGGGTGAAGCGCAGGGCGTCCATGCCGTACTGGTCGGCTTTCTCCAGCGGGTCGATGACATTGTCCAGCGACTTCGACATCTTGCGGCCCTGGGCGTCGCGCACCAGGCCGTGCAGATAGACCGTGTGGAACGGCGCCGAGCCCATGTTGTAACAACCGAGCATGATCATCCGCGCCACCCAGAAGAAGAGGATGTCGTAGCCCGTCTCCATCACC
>VXTH01000053.1:0-20672 GCA_009837565.1 Chloroflexota bacterium
GGGGGCGGGGGGCCGCGGGGGGGTTTTCAACCTCTGGGCGCTTTTTTAACCGCTCTAGCTCCCGCCTGTAGCGCCGGGCGCGCGCGCCCGGCGGGGATTGAAACGCCTCCGAGGGCGAGATCAACCCGGCCGCGCGGATGTAGCGCCGGGCGCGCGCGCCCGGCGGGGATTGAAACCCCGCTTCCAAACGGCGCATCGGGGCGAGCTCCCGCCTGTAGCGCCGGGCGCGCGCGCCCGGCGGGGATTGAAACGCGCTAAGTCCGCGACAAACCTATACACCCTCCCTGTCGCCGCGGGGGGCGCCCGCGCCGGGGGGGGATTGAAAATAGCTAGCCCCCGTGCACGTGCGGGCCTTCCGCGCGGGTAGCGCCGGGCGCGCGCGCCCGGCGGGGATTGAAACGCGTAGATCGGGGAGTCGGCGGAGCAGGCCAGCTAGTAACTTCACCAGCGCCGTCGTCGGCGGGAAACTTGGTCCTGACCGTGATTCAGTCTCCGAGAAGGTCATCCAAGACCGCGACAGGCAAGCCCCTAACACGACGAAAGTCGGCGTCGTTCGTGACGAAGAGCGCGCACTCGGTTTCCAGGGCCGTGACCGCATGTAGGGCGTCAGGCGTTTTCAAGCCTGTCTGGGCGCGGAGGCGGGCGGTGGCCTCCCAGAGTTGGCGCGTGGCAGGCATGACCTGCACCTCAGGGGCAGCGAACACGCTGCGAAAAGCAGCGACAAGGTCGAGGTTGTCTTCTCGAATCGGGCGGACCAACGTCTCAGCTACAGCCAACTCGCTGCATACGAGCACAAGCTGCCCCGCCTCTGCCTGCTGCCACGCGGGAGCCAGTAGCGCGAGGTAGGGTTCGTTTCGCTCCACGCTGTAGATGATCGCCGAGGTGTCCAAGTAGATGGATCCGGTCGGCGGGAGCGTCAGCGTTCCCACGAAGCTCGCTCCCCTGCGAGATAGTCGTCGACGTCCCCCGCACTCTTGAAGATGCGCTGACCGGGGCCCTCGGAGATGATCTGCCAGGCGGAGCGCGGTGATGGCGGCTGAGCAGGCGAAATGACAACGTCTACGTGCTCGCCCGCCTCCAAGTCCTGGTCGACGATCTCGATCTTCCCGCCAGGCTGTACGGTTGTCGTCCTGTGCAGGACCTTCTCCATGTCGGGTACCTCCTCTGACCTAGTCTGCTTCCTTCAACTCGGGCAGGCCACGCACGATGCGCACCGTCTCGACGCTGACCGTCACGATGCGCTTGACGAGATCAAGGATGTAGCGAGACTCGCCAAGCTCGAGGCCCCAGTCGTTCACGTCGTTGACGATGCCCGAAGCCTTGTCTGTCTTGACCTGGTAGCGGTCGATCAGCCACGCCAGCGCTGAGCGCGGCCCGACGATGTACTCGTGCGCCTCGTCCGGGATGCCGGCGAGGGTGATCCACTCGTTGTAGATGATGCGGGAGAGGTCAGGCTTCCGGGCCTGCCCACCCCACCGCATCTTCTCGACGCGGAAGCATTCGGGCTCCGGCGGCGCGCCAAGCGCGACCTCCTCGTCGAGCGGGTATGGCTCGACGTCTTCGTAGCCGATGTGGAGGTCGAACAACTGCTGACCTGCTTCGGCGAAGGCTTCGAAGGTCGCGCGGTCTGCGGGGTCGGGGATACGTGGGAGGAGGCGTTTGAGGTCTGCCGAATACCGCTCGCGGTACTCGGGTGAGTGCAGCACGGCGTAGATGTAGGCGAAGAGTTGGTCGGCCGTTACGCCCCCGTCGAGGCGCGCACGGTAGGCGGCAAGAGCTTCGGGGTTGATATTGTCACGGCGGTCGCTCGTGGGCCCACCCCATCTGAACGCTGATTGATCTGGTGCTGATTCCTCCAGGTTGTCAGGCAAGAAGCGAGGGAAGAAACGACCACATTCTATGCTCGTGAGGCTCGCGTCGGGAATCGTGTCAGTGGCTAGGACACCAACCTCATCGGCACGCCCGGCCTGGACGGCGAATAGTCCTGGCACGTGTTGGTGCCCCGGTGGGAACACGTTTGGCAGTTGGTGCACCCTGTGGTTGAGGGCCCGATCCATATAGAGGTGCTGCCTGAAGAACGGACGGTACATCGCAAGACGATACCCGCCCTCTGTGACTCGAACCTCTCTGCCACGGCTTAGGCGCTCTTCGGCAGAGACAGCCCAACGAAAACGCGTATCGTCTCTTGTCGCATAGGCTCTGGCTGCGGCCAGCCTCTCTCGGGCGGGGCCGGAGGGCGGCGTGAAGCCGCGGACCTGCTCATTGAAGAAGGCTGCCGTCTGCTCAATCTGACCCCGCAGAGCTGTAGCGGATGATTGGAACACCCAGGTGTCTCGGTTGCTGATCAATCCACGGGTCGACATCCCAAAGAGCGGCGCGTCCCCCGGTGGCTGGCTCTCGACAAGGGCCAGGGGCCTCAGCGCGGCGAATCGTTCGCTGCGCTGGTTGATCCAGTCGCCCGCCTCGTTGGGATCGAGTTCTCCCCACTCCACATCGAGCAGATGCGAGCCCCAAACGGTCTCCAGTTTCTGTTCGCGCGAGAGATAGTCGCCGATGTCGCGGTAACGGATCGCGGCGGGCTTGGTGACAGCCGCGGCGCGCTTCACGAGGAACACCACCGCCACGGTTGTGCGGGTGCCGCCCCCGAACACGTTGCCCTTCTCCCGCTGACGCACCTCGCCTGACCCACGCGCAGCGCCGCGCAGGTTGTAGACCCAGATCTCGTGGAACTCCTTCGCCGCCGCCTTGCGGAACCCGTCAAAGCTGGCCGCGTCGATGAAGCTCCCGTTGGTCACGAAGGCGACGATGCCGCCGTCCTCGGAGTCCAGCACGCGGTTCGAGGCCCAGCGGATGCCGCGCACGTACGCGTCATACAAAGGCGCCTTCGACCCGGCGCGCGACGGTCCCGCGTAGGTCGCTTCGATCGCTGCGTCCAGCGTCGGATAGGGCTGGTTGGGATTCAGGTCGCTCTGCGCCCGCTGCAAGCGCGACCAGGGCGGATTGCCTAGGATCACGCGGATGTCGAGATCGCGCTGCCGCTCGGCGCGGGCGTTGTTGCGCGGGAAGAACACGTCGTCCATCGGATTGTCCAATTCGGACAGCTGGAAGGTGTCCGTCAGTACGATTCCGCCGAACGGCTCGTACGCGTCCTCGCGCCCGGCGTCTGAGAGGGCTTCGCGGTAGGCGCTCTCGATGTTGACGCCCGCGATGTAGTAAGCGAGCAGCAGGATCTCGTTGGCGTGCAGCTCGTGCCGGTACTTGTGCGGCAGGTCGTCCGCGTCGATCAGCCCCGACTGGATGAGCCGCACGATGAAGGTCCCTGTACCCGTGAAGGGATCAAGGATGTGCACGCCCTCGTCGCCGAGCGATGCGCCGAAGTGCTCCCGCAGCAGGTCTGCGACCGAGCGGATGATGAAGTCCACGATCTCGATCGGCGTGTAAACGATGCCGAGCCGCTCGGCGTCACGCGGGAACGCCTTGCGGAAGAAGTTGTCGTAGAGCTCGATCGCCACTCGCTGGCGGCCCTCCGCGTTGTCGATGCCCTCGACGCGGCGGCGGACGCTGGCGTAGAAGCCCTCTAGTTCCTCGGTCTCGGACTCGAGTCCCTTGTCCTCTAGCTCCGAGAGCACGCCCTGCATGACCTGGCTGACCGGGTTGCGGCTCGTGAACTCCGAGTTGCCGAACAGCGCGTCGAACACCGGCCGGGTGATCAGGTGCTGGCTCAGCATCCCCGCCGCGTCGTCGTCGCTGATCGAGTCGTTGAGGTTGTTGCGCAGCGCCGCCACGAACTCCTCGAAGCGCTCTCCCACGCCGGAGTCCGGCGCCTCGATGAGCGCGCGGATGCGGGCGTGGTGACGCCGGGCGATGTCGCCGACGGACTCCGCCCACTGCTCCCAGTAGCGGCGTTCCCCGCAGCGCTCCACGATCTTCGCGTAGATCGCGTCGCGCCAGCGCTCGATGCGGTCGTCGAGCCCGCTGAGCAAGTACTGCGAGGCTTGCTCCGTGACGCCCGTCCCGCTCTGCTCGTCGTCCTCGGTCCCCGCTCGCGGCCCCACCCCGATCACCGACACGGGGCCGCCGTCCCGGTCGCGGTTGAGGTCGAGCTTGTTCACCCAGGCGTCGAAGCGCTCGTCGTGCGAGCGCAGCGCCTGTAGCACCTCCCAGACGTGCGCGTAGGCCGCGTTCCGGTCGAGCGCGGAGGACGGGTCGTCGCCCGCGGGGACGACGACCGGAAGGATGATGTAGCCGTAGTGCTTGCCCTCGGCCTTGCGCATCACCCGCCCCACGGCCTGTACGACGTCGATCTGCGACTTCCGCGGCTGGAGGAACAGCACCGCGTCCAGCGCGGGCACGTCGATGCCCTCGGTCAGGCAGCGCGCATTGGAGAGGACGCGGCACTGCGCCTCCATGACCATCGTCTCGGCGCCCAGCCACGCCAGCCGCTCCGCGCGGACGAGCACGCCGCTCTTCCCATCGACGTGCTCTGCCTCGACCTGGATGCCGCGCTGCTCGCGCCCCTCGTCGTCCTGCAGCGCCTCCACGAGGTCCACGAAGCGCCGTGAGTCCTTGATCGTGTTCGAGAACGCGACCGCGCTATGCATCGGCCTCGGATCGTTC
This sequence comes from Chloroflexota bacterium, assembly GCA_009837565.1. Classification (GTDB taxonomy): domain Bacteria; phylum Chloroflexota; class Dehalococcoidia; order Bin125; family Bin125; genus Bin125. The sequence goes on from VXTH01000053.1 coordinate 4,618, forward strand.
GCGAACTGGGTTCCTCCGGGGTCGAGCTTGGCTAGTCCGTTCAGGCAGCCGACGACGCGGCCCACATCCCCGACCTTAAGCCCGTCGCCGTCGGCGAGTTCGGCCTGGTACTCGCGCGCGACCTGCTCTTCGCTCATCACGAGGATGGCGACCTTGTAGTCGCTCAGCAGGTCCCGCTCGACCGAGTCGGCGAAGTTGAGCCGGTGCAGCTCGGGACCGTAGGTCTCCTCGTCGTCCATCGTGGCGACGTAGGCGTCCGCCGCCTCCGCCTTCTTCCTCGCGGCGGGGCTGTACAGGCGCGGCGTGGCGGTCATGTAGAGCCGCTTGCGGGCGCGTACCGCCTCCGCGTCGTGAACCATGAGGAAGCTCGAGCGCTCCTCGTCCTTGAGGGCGTATCCGGTCGTGCGGTGCGCCTCGTCGCAGACGGTGATGTCGAACGCCGGCATGCCAGCGTCCTGCGCCTGCCGGATCACGTCCATGGACTGGTAGGTGCTGAAGACGACCGTCAGCCGGTCGGGCGCATCCGGCGCGGCCGCCTGTGCGAGCCGTCCGGGGTCGGTGGTGGCGGCGATCGGCAGGTCGTACGTCTGAGCGCCGTCACCGTCCCTGCTCCCGACCTTCTGGTCGGAGCAGACGGCGAAAGCGCGGATCGGGGTCGTGGCGTCGGCCGCCCACTCCCGCAGCGCCTGGGCGACGAGCGAGATCGAGGGCGCGGCGAACAGCACCCGCCCGCCGGGTCCGGCGACCTCCTCGGCGATGCGCAGCGCCGTGAAGGTCTTGCCGGTGCCGCAGGCCATGATCAGCTTGCCGCGGTCGTGCTCCTCGAAACCCGAGAGCACGTCGGTGAGGGCCTGCCGCTGGTGCGGTCGCAGCTCCTTGCGGGCGCGCGGCTTCAGCGGCGCCGCCTCGTCCTCGAGGTAGGCGTCCCAGTTGATCGCGTTCTCTTCGAGTCCGAAGAGGTTGACGCGCTGCACCGGGGGTTGCTGATTCGAGATGAGCGCGAGCAGGTTCCTGCTCCAGCTGGAGGTCGTGCTGACGATCACGCGCTCGTCGAAGTCGGCGTTGGTGTTTGCGAGGAAGGTAGCGAGGTCCTGCTCGTAGAGCGTGCTCGACGGGTCGTAGCACTTGCACTGGATGGCGGCCAGACCGCCGTCATGCCGCCGCGCGACGATGTCGATGCCGATGTCGGCGCTGCGCCTGCCGGGCCACTCGGACCAGCGCCAGACCTCGGCGTAGCGGTCGGCGTACTGCCTGTCGGTGCGAAGCACCCTTGCCACCAGCGGCTCGAACTGCCGCCCCCGCTCCCTCGGGTCGGGGTAGCGTTCGCACAGCTTCTGGTAGACATCGCCGAACGTGGCTGGCATGCGGGCTCCGGCGGCGGGCGCGAGGTTGTGCGCTAAGGGTAGCAGTGCCCGAAGATGCGGTGGGCGATATCGACCCCCGCGATGGCACGGCGCTCAGCCAGTACATGGGGGACGGCCTACAGTGGGTTGGGCGCGGGAGTCCAGGGATGAGAACGACGGGGCGAGCGAGCAGGTCGGCAACGCAAAATGCGCCCGCACATGGCCCGCGCGAGGTGGACAGGCCACGACCCGGAGCCGGCTACCTGGCGCTCCTGGTCGGGCTGGCTGCCCTCTGGTGCCTGACGTGCGGGCTGGCGGCACCCGAGCTCCGCGGAGCCGGACGCCTCGAGTGGATCGCTGCGAGCGTCGTGGGCTTCTCCATCAGCGCCCTCATCGTCGCGACTGTTGACGCGGCCTACCGCACGCGATACGAGATTTCCGATCATGAACTGTGCCTCCGGTCGGGTTTCGTGATCACAGCGGTGATCCGCCACCGCGACGTGGCGACCGTGGAGCGGGTGGGCTTCATCCCGCGCGTCCTCGGCTGGGGCGGAGGTCGCGGGCTCGCGAATCGTCTGACCGACGGCCTCCAGATCACGCTGCATTCTGGAGCCGTCTACTACGTGAGCCCAACGAACCCCGAAGCGTTTAGCGATCACATCCGCTCAGTCAGTGCGGACTGCGGAAGCGGTTAGCAGCCCTGTTCCAGTTGGCCTGTCCGAGAGTCGATCCTCAAGCAGCTTGCCATCCTGCCCGAGCAGCGATGCGCCGATCGGACTTTGCGTGCCGATAGGGCGACGCGCCCCGGCAACGAGTCAGTTCGATGTCTCGATGCGAACGTGACCGCCGTGCCTGACTTGAACGTAGAGGTCGTACTGATCGAGCAAGCGCATACCTACGAGCGGCGTCGTATCCGACGCATAGGCATCGACGACGACGGGGCGACTGTCCCACAGTACCGTGACGCTGTGGACATCGAAGGTTTTCCTCGCTGCCGTTCGCGAGGATCGCCTGAGCGCTCGTGACAAAGGGCAATCCCAACTCCGCTACCAGCCTTGGCGGCAACGTCAGGAAGCCGCTGTAGCCGGTGTCGATCACGGCCTCGATGTCCCGAACATCCCCGTCGGGGCCTCGTAGCAAGAGGGTGACCATGGCTTCGTAGGAGGCGTTGACGACCCCCTCGATCACCCGGCGTCGCTCCGCACGGAAGTCCCGGCAAAGCTGTAGACCGCCCGGTGACCAACACGAACGCTCCAAACGTCCGTTGCTTCGGGTTGCCGCTCACGAAGACGCTCGGCTGCCCCGAGGACGGTGTCGGCCACGACCCAGTCTCCGCTGTTGATGTCGATGGCGACGATCGCCCCGTGGTGATCAGATTCAACCTGTCTGCGGATGTCGCGCTCGTAGATCGCCGGCTATAATGGTTCCGCTGTATCCTTGGGCTCGAAGCGGCGCCTCAACCCAAACTACAACGCCTTCTGGTACTGGGTGGGGCCAGCCATCACCAGCGGTCCGAACCTCATCTCGCAAAGCCACTACCAGGCGTACTACTACGACCGGCACAAGTTGGACGGCTTCCCTATCTCCCTCCTGCCCGACACCTACTTCGCGGGAACGATCACGCTCGACGGTTACGGGAACGGGAGCGGCCATTGCACGTTCTCGTGGCAGTGGACGAACCAGTACACAGGCACTCACGCATCCCATGCGTGCTGGTGGATCTAGGCTGCGACTGCCGAGGGTGCGATGGGGGCGGACACCCACCCTCATGGGCCCTCACGTGGTCGGTGCAACGCGCGGGAAGCGGTTGGCCGTGATAGGGGCGGTCGCGGGACTCGTTCCCGCGATCGCCCTCGGCGGATTGCGAGTCGTGCTGAGCGAGCCAGCCGAGGCGACGGCTCAGGTAGCGGGCAATGCGGCCTTCACGCTGGCGTACGTCTCCCCCTACGTACTCGCGCTCCTGGCATCCAGAGCGGCTGACCCGGGCGTGCGCGGGGGTCTCCTGACAGCTACAGCTGTGCTGGCATTGGTTGCCAGCCTGTCAGCCTCCTACTCGCTCGTGGCGCTCGTTTTCTGGCCCGCCACCTTGGTGCTGGGGCTCTCCGCCGCGATGAGCTTGACTATCTCGGAACGACCTACGAAGACGGCCCTGCCCGCTGCTGTCGGAGGACTTGTCATCGCGGCTGTTGCGGCGCTCGGCTTGTTCGTGGTGCTGGGCGGCCTCCAGGATGACACGGTCCGTTGCTGGGCAGCGTCGAGCGGTGCCGAACAACGCCTGGGTCAGGAGGTGGTGTCAGCGACCCAGGGATCCGCCACGGTCACTGTCAGCGCCGGAACCTACTGCACCAGCGACATCGTTACAGACACCGAGGTCGCTCTCAGCATGAGTCTCGTCGCTGCGTCTGTGCTAGGAATGCTCGGGGCCTCGCGCCTGCCGTGGGCCCATACCCCACGCGGTCGGGGAGCGGCTACTCAAGTCGCCTCCCGGCGACGCAGTGCTCGCCGCCCGGAGGCCCACTGACATTGCGTGGCTCAACTCCGCAACTCTTCGGCGATCGCTAACGTGGGATTCGCTGTCGATTCTGCTCTCACGGGTAGCCCTTGGCGGGTTCGGCTCGACGACCAACAAGGTCAGTGGACACGGCGAAAGACCCCACACATGGACGGGCACAGGGGACACCGCCGTAATGGCGATGCCCCCCGTCCGTCCGTCTATCAGGCCGCTCCCGCGAGCGAGCCCTCCTGTTCTCGCTCCAGCGCCCACTCGAAGAGTGAGAGCGTGGGAGCCTCGTCGCGCCGGCGGCGCTTCGGCGGCTCGTCCTGCTCCCGCGCCATGAACTCGGCCCACGAGAACAGCGTCCGCTGCGGCTCGGGAGCGTCGTCATGGCTGTCGGGGGCAGTAGCCGCCGCTGCAACTGCGTCGGCCTCGACGATCGCTGGCTCGGGCGCGTGCCAGCCCTCGTCGACGAGCAGCGCCTCGGCCTCAGCCGCAACCTGCCGGGCCTGCTCGAAGACCGACTCGACCGAGCCATCCTCCTCCTCGCCCGCGACGATCTTCCTCGCCAGCGCGAGCATGAGGTCGTCGCCGTCGTCCCCGAAGACGGCGAGGCCGTCCTCGGGCAGCTCCCCCTCGACCGCGAGTGAGCTCTGGAGCTTCTTCGCGACGAGGGTGAGGGCGTCGGCCTGGAGCGTGTTCCGGTAGGCCATGAAGACGACCTTCACGGGCTCCGTCTGGCCGATGCGCCACGAGCGGCGGGACGCCTGCCGCATCGTGTAGACGCTGTAGTGCGTTTCGAACCAGACCACCGTCGGGAACTCGACCAGGTCGAGTCCCGTCTGCACCAGCTGCGGGTGGCAGACGAGGACGTCGACACCCTCCTCGACGCGCTTCCGGACCCACGCCTCGCGGCGCTCGGGCGGCACCGCGTCCGCCTTCATGACGGCGACCTTGAGGCCGTGGCGGCCGAGGAACTCCTCCATCCGCCCCGTGATGTCGCGCGTGCCCGTGTGGGTGACGTAGACGAGCACACGGCGCCCCACCAGCCGCTCGGCGGCCACGAGGTCGAGCAGCGCCCGCTCCTTCGGGTAGAGCCGCTCCTCGTTGAGGGGCGGCACCTGCACGAGCACGTCCCCCGACTCCGGGTCGAAGACCGTCTCGCCCCGCGTGCAGCCGTCCGGGTAGGCGAGGAGCGTCTGCAGGTAGGTGGCGAGCAGCCGCCTGGAGCCCTTCGAGAGCGCGTCGGCGAGCGCCGCCCGGAGCGTCGCGAAGAGCTCGTCGTACGCCGAGCGCTGCGAGAGACCCGTGGCGTCCGGCTCCGCGTCCATGGGCGAGAGCAGCACCTGCTCCTCGTAGGGCGGGAGCCCGGCGGCGACGTCGGAGAGCCGCAGGAAGACGCTGTGCCCGATGAGGTGGAAGAGCGCTGCGGGAGCGAGCCCCGGGCGCTCGCGGACCACCTTGCGGTAGCGCTTGCGGCGACTGGCGCGCCCGTCTTCGAGCGAGTCGCCGTCGTCGCGGCCCACCGTGTGCTCGACGAAGCCGTAGCGCTCGATCCAGCGCTGCTCCTCGTGCCGCCCGAACTCCGTCCGGATCTCCGGCGAGAAGCGGTACAGCAGATGGAAGAGCGTCGAGGAGTACCCTCCCGAGAGCGTGCCGGAGAGGCTGAGCGACTTGCCGCAGGCGTCGGCGAGCACGCCTCCGGCGATGCCCTGAGCCGAACCGCGCCCCTTCAGCTCGTGCACTTCGTCGGCGATGAGCAGCTCGAAGAAGTTCTTGAGCCGCTGCTTCACGTAGTCCGCCAGCGGCACCCGCTTCGGGCCGGTGCGGTCGGCCTGCCAGAGCGGAGCCGCGCACTCGCCGCAGCGCCGCTTGCGCCGGGCGAGGTCGCGGCCCGTGAGCGGCACGCCGTCCCTGTCCACGACCTGCGCATGGCAGTCCGGGCAGCACGGGGCGCGGAAGGGCTCGCCCGTCTCCTCGTCGCGCACGAGGCGTCCGCCGCTGGTCGCCCAGCGCTCGACCACGGCCGGCCGCCAGCGGTAGGAGAGCTTCGCGCGTTCGCGCGACATCACCGCGAAAAGCGGCCCCGCGCCGTCCAGAGAGCGCAGCCGCTCGAGGTCGGTGATCGAGGCGACGATCACGGCGCGGGCGCCGGGCACCGTCTCCTCGACCTCGCGCTTCCACTTGCGGACGAGGTGCGGCGGGCAGATCACCAGGCTGCGCTGGAAGCCCGCCGTGTAGGCCGCGGCCGCCGCGATGAACGTTTTCCCCGTCCCCATCTCGCCGACGACGGTGGTGCCGCGCTGCGCCCGCAGCGAGAGCGCCGCGCCGCGGATGGCGTCGGCCTGCGCGCCCAGGGGAGCGCGCAGCAGGGGCGGGAGTTCCTGGCCTCCGTCGGAGGGCCGGTAGCGGGGCGGGTAGGACTCCATTACCCGCTGGGCGATGGCGTCGCGGTAGGTGTCGATGAAGCCTGCGAGGTCCATGGTCGGTTCCTTTCCGTTTGCTGTAGGTTGTGGGCGACGGTCGTCCTGCGGCCGTGTACCCCTTTGCGAGGCCCCGCCCGACCAACGGGTGCGGAGGGCGGGGCCTCGTGATGCGGATCGGCGTTGACCCGTCGCGAGCCAGAGGCGGCTCGAAGAAATCAGGCGGCGATGTCGGAGACCTCGCCTGAGTCGAGGTCGAGGGCGACGACGGTGGTGCGCAGCCGCTCCCGATAGGTCTCCTTCTCGGGCGTCGTTTCGACGAGGACCATTTCCTTCGAGGTTTGGCCCTTGACGAGGATGCGTCCGTCCTCGCCCTCGAGCTGGAGGTTGTCGAGGAAGCCCGCCGCGACCAGCATCGCCAGGTGCCCGCGCCGCAGCGGCATGAGCGGCCTGGTGCGGGCATCCTCGGACGGCCAGAGCGCGTCCGTGACGGTCGTGCTGACCCAGAGCCCCGAGCGCCGCGACTCCTCGGCCGCGGCCACGGGGTCGACCGTGCGGGTGGCGAAGAGCACCTCCCCGTCCGCCGTCGCCGGGGCGTTGTAGACCGGGTAGCGGTGCTGCCTCAGCTCCTCGAGGTCGCCCTCCAGAGCCTGCCGCACCTGCACGGCCGCGTACTGGTCGTACTGGACGTCCACCTTGCGCGTGCCCGTGACGACCACCTGGCCGAAGGCCTCGCGCTCCGGGTCGGGGAAGTTCCAGACGCGCAGCCGCGCGTAGTGCGAGGCGAGGTAGCGCTCGGACTCCCGCAGCCGTTGCAGCGGCACCACGAAGACGAGCAGACCGCCCACCGCGAGGTAGCGCGTCGTCTGGCGCAGGAAGCTCTGCTCCGTGCGCCGGTCGTCGCCGGCGTCCTGATCGTAGGGCGGGTTCAGGAACAGCATCCCGAAGGCCCCGTTGGCGATCGCGGTCTGGAAGAGGTCCGTGCCGAGCGCGTGGTCGAGGCGCTCCTCCGCCTCCTTGGCGCGCTCGGCGTGGAGCTCCACTCCGTAGGTCTCGACCAGCGCCCCGTCGGGGCGCTCGATGCAGGCGGCGAGCTGCGCGAGCGCGTCCCCGGCCCCGCAGCAGGGGTCGAGGATGCGCAGCGTGTGCTCGCCGCGCGTCATCGTGCGGGCCTGCGCGAGGCTCGCGATCATCTCAACGACGCGCGGCGGCGTCGGGTAATACCCACCCTTCGCCTGGGCTTGCAGTCTCATCGTGATGCTCCTTCCTTGTGTTCGTTTGGTGCGTGCTCCCGCGGCAGCTTGAGCAGTCCCGAGCCGACCGCCACGGAGAGGTCCTCGCGCAGCGCCTCGGGGTCGGGGGTGCAGCGCCAGGCGCGGACGCCCGCCGACTGCAGCGGTGCGATCTCGCCCTTCGCGAGCCCCCGCCGCCAGAGCCACTCCGCCCAGCTGCGGTGCAGCGGGAGCGGGCTGCGGCGGTCGAGGAAGCGGTGGTGCAGGGCGGGGGCCTCCGCCTCGCCGGGGGCGAGCAGCAGGAAGGCGTCCCGCTCGAAGGCGTACTCCGCCATGCGCGTGTAGACGAGCGCATGGAAGCCGCCGCTCACCGGCAGGCGGGCGATCTTGGTCGTCCAGGTTCCGATCGTTTCGCCGGGAATCCCGCAGCGGTGGAAGCCGCCGGAAAGGGCGAGCCCGTCGGCGCCGGCGAGCAGGTGAGCGCTCTCCGGCGGCCGCTTGAGGAGGGCGGCCCAGATCGCCTTGAGGGCGGACTGGGCGCCGACCATGGAGAGGAACCAGAGGCCCCCCGAGTCGGGGTCGCGGGCGAAGGCGTCGGCCGTGGCCGAGAACCCTCCCGCCGAGATCGTGTACAGGTCGTCCGGGTTGATGGCGGCGTCGGCCGCGAGCATGTGCTGTCTCCTTCCGGTAGGTGGATGGGTGGGTGCGCGGGCGCGAGCCCGCGTGCGCCGGACGGGCGGAGCCGTCCGGTCGGGGGCGAGGCAGCGGGTCAGGCCGCCTCCTGCTGCTCCTCGTCCTGCGCCGCGTGGGCGTTGCGCCCGAGGATGTGGTCGGAGGCGCGCTGCCCCTGCCCGGCGGCGACGACGACCAGGCGGCGGTCGTCGTCGAGGACGCGCAACCAGGAGGCGATGTAGGCCGCCGACTGCTCGACCCGCGAGGGGTCGATGCCCGCCTCGCCGCCGAGGAAGGCCGCCCCGAACTCCGCCACCAGCTCCTCCTGCGAGTAGCGCTCGGAGCCGAAGCGCGCCGCCGTGCGGTAGCCCTCGCGGGCGAGGCGGCTGGGGTGGCCGGTCGAGTGCGCGAGCTCGTGGAAGAGCGTCGCGTAGTAGGCGTGCGCGTCCGTGAAGGACCCGCGCGGCGGCAGGTGCACCTCGTCCCGTTCCGGGACGTAGTAGGCGCTCTCGGAGTCGTGGTGGATGGCCGGCCCCTCGCGGTAGCCGGCGACTACCGCCTCCGCCCGATCGAGGGGGTCGCAGCACTCCTCCGCCTGCGGGCGGGGGAGCCTCACGTCCTCGCACTGGGCCACGTTGAAGACGGAGTAGAGGCGCATGAGCGGGAAGCGCTTCACCCCCTCCGGCTCCTCCGGGTCGGCCTTTTCGATCCACTTCCAGAGCACGACGCGCGTACCGTGCTCGCCGCGGCGGACGTGGCCGCCCGCCGCCCGCGCCTGGCGGTAGGTGAGCCAGCGCGGGTCGCTCCAGCCGCGCTCCAGCGCGGCGGTCTGCAGGACGAGCGTGTTGACGCCCCGGTAGGGGCGCTGCGAGCGGGCGTTGCGGTGCCCGCGTGCGCGCCAGGGCGTGCGCCACGGCACGGTGCCGCGCTCCAGCGCGGCGATGATGCGATCGGTGATCTCCTCGTAGGCGTCGCGCATCAGACTGTCTCCTTTCGTAAGCACTGGGTGGATGACGAACGCGCGGAGCGAGGCCCCGCGTATGGGCCGAACGAGCGGAGCCGTCCGGTCGGGGTGAAGCGCGGCTCTAGAAGAGGCCGCGGTCCTTGAGGCTGACGGCGCCGTCCGGCCCGCCGATCACCACGTGGTCGAGGAGGGTGACGCCGAGCAGCTTCGCCGCCTCGGCGATGTCCTTCGTGACCTTGATGTCCTGCGGACTCGGGGACGGGTCCTGAGAGGGGTGGTTGTGGGCGACGATGATGTTGGGGGCGGCCACCAGCACCGCCGGGCGCAGCACCTCGGCCGGCCTGACGACGCTGGAGTACGCGTTGCCTTGGTACACGACTCGCTGCCCAACGAGACGGTTCTTGCGGTCGAGCAGCAGCACGCGCACCTGCTCCTGGGCGAGCACTCCCATCTCCGGCCCCAGGAGCCGCTGCACGGCCTGCGGGGAGCAGAGGGCGGGGGCGTCGGGGTCGCGCTCGGGGAGCGTCTCGACCTCGTAGCGCACGGCCAGCTCGCCGAGGACGTGCAGGTTCTGGCGCAGCACCTCCAGCAACGCCTTCTCGTGCGTCGCGCTCACGCCGCCACCTCCACGGGGATCGCCTGCCCGAGCGGGCAGATGCAGTCCTCGTGGTCGGGCGAGCGCTCGTCGTCGCAGTCGAGGCAGTTGCCGCAGTTGCTGCAGGCCACGCGCTGGTGGGCGGCGTCGCGGGCGTGGCGCCTGGCGACGGTCTCCTCCCAGCAGCGTGGGCACTCGCAGTTGTCACCGTGGTCGTCCTCGACCGCGGTGTCGGGCTCGCACGCGCGGCAGTGGGTCCGGCCCCTGACGACCGGGTAGCCGCAGCCGGGGCAGTCGCCGCCGTACTCGCCGTGCGCCTCCAGCTCCCGCCGCACGATCGCGCGGGCGACGGGGTGGCCGTCCGGTCCGTCGGAGTCGGCGACGTAGTGCCAGGCCCACCTCGCCCCGAGGTCGGCCCAGTCGTTCGTGCGGTAGGACCAGCGGTCGCAGGTGCAGTGGCCGTTGAAGGGCTCGTCGCCCTCCAGCAGCGTCATGACCAGCGTGTGCGCGCTCCAGGTCGGGAGCGCGTCGCGTTCGGTGTTGGTCGCCATGTTCGGTTCTCCTTTGTGCAGTGGTCTGAAACGAGAGCGGGGCCGCCCCCGTGAGGGAGCGGCCCCGTGTGCGCCCGCGACGTGGCGGGCGGCGTGTGCGTGCCGTGGCTAGAAGGGCTGGTCGTCGGCGACCTCGGCGGCGGCCTGCTGGCCGTTGCCGTTACCGTTCGTGCGGCCGTTGCCGCCGTTGCCGTTCGAGTCGAGGAAGATCACGTCCTGGGCGTGCACCTCGGTGCGGTGGCGGCGCTCGCCGCCCTCGGTCTCGTACGTGTTCTGGGCGAGGGAGCCCGCGACGAAGACGCGATTCCCCTTCTTCACGTACTCGGCCACGGCCTCCGCCTGTTTGCCCCAGCAGACGACGTTGTGCCAGTCGGCCTCGGTCTCGCCGTTCTGGCGGCGGCGGTCGGTCGCCAGCCGCAGCTGGCAGACGGCGGTCCCGTTCTGCGCATACTTCAGTTCCGGCTCGGTCCCGACCCGGCCCAGCAGCTCGACGCGGTTCATGGTGCGTGACATGTTTCAGTTCTCCTTCTTGTTATGGTGTCTGGTGTCACTTGTGGGGGTAGCGATGCGACCGCCACCCGGGCGTAGACGACGGCGGGGCCGCCCCGGAGGACGGCCCCGTTCGCGCTCCCGCGAGGGAGCGGCTCTGTAGCGCTTGTGTCTCAGGCACCTGCGATCGGCACCTCCCTTCGTTCGTTGGCCTGTGGGCCGCTCAGGCGGCCTGCGGCGTCTCGGTCAGGCCGTCGTCCCGCAGCTTGCGGGCGGCGGCCTCGACCAGCGGGGTGAGGCTCGCGGCGGGCAGCTCGTCGAGGTCGCGGCCGGTGCGCTCTCGCACGGCCGACCGCACCTTCGCCTCGTCGAAGCCGCGGCGCGCGCTCAGGTCAATGAGCGTCGCGCGCAGCGAGGGCGCGAGGTCGCCCGCTGCGCCGTCGCCGTACAGCGCATTCCCGAACTGCGCGCCATAGCTGCGCAGCGCCCGCTTGAGCGCGTCCGTGACCGCCCCTTTGAACGCTGTTTCATGGCCCTCGACGGTGTCGTCGGCGACGGCCTGGAAGCCGGTGTCGGTGCGCGGCTGCGAGCCGGGGACGGTGACCCGCATGGTGGCGGCGTGGGCCTTCCACGGCTTCGCCTCGCCCGTCTCCTGGTCGACACTCTCGCCCTCGCGGAGGACGACGGGGCCGACGAGCTCGTAGCCCCAGCCGCCGTACCCGAGCACCCTGTTGGCCTGCTCGATAGCCGTCCGGCCCTCGAGGTAGGCGAAGCTGCGGCCCCTGCGTCCCTTGCGGTGCGAGACGAGGCCCTCGTCCAGGGGCTCTCCGAGCTTCTGCGTGACCGCCGGCGGGAGGCTGTCCCAGAGCAGGTCGGGCTCGCGGATCGGCTCGGGGTGCGCGCCGTTGCGGGCGCCGTTGACGGTCGGTATTGCGTTCGTCATGTGGTTCTCCTTGGTGTGCGTGGACAGGGTGGATGCGGGCCTCCCGCGTGGGAGGCCCGTGCGCGGGGCGGAGCCCCGACGGTCATGCGTCATCGCGCCTCCTCTCAGTCGGCGGTTGGTCCGGCGGGCACGCGGGGGCGGCCTGGCTTAGCGAGCCGGGCTGTCGGGTGTCCTGCCAGTGGATGGGTGGGTCAGCGGGCGGCGCTGGCCGCCCGTTCGAGCAGGCGCAGGAAGGCCCCGCGCCCCTCGTGGTGGGTGGCCAGCTCAGCCACGTCGGCGACGCCATCGGGGAGGGTCACGGCCGCCGCGCGGCGGCCCAGCAGGGAGCCGAGCGCCGCCGTGGCCTCGTGGCCCGCGTCGTCGTGGTCGAAGGCGAGGAAGACGCGTGGGCAGCCGCGCAGGGCGGCGGCCACGCGCTCCATGCCTTGGGTGCCGAGGGCGCAGCAGGCGGGTAGGCCCCACTCGCCGAGCAGGAGCCAGTCGAACACGCCCTCGGTCACGATCGCCCACGAGGGCGCCAGTCCGAGCCGGCCCATGCCGAGCACGGGCTTCGGGCCGGGCGGCGCCTGGAAGCGTGGCGCGCGCCCGGGGTCGATGGCCCGCCCCGCCAGCCAGCGGACGCGACCGGCGGCGATCTCGGGGACGGTCACCATCCTGGCGAAGCGCTCGTCCCGCTCGGTGAACAGCCCGCTCACACGGACCCGCCCGGCGGCAAAGCCGGCGGACGCGAGCGCCGCCCGCAGTCCTTGCCCCGACGCAAAGCCGAGGCCGAGCCGCAGAGCGGTGTCGAGGCTGATCCCCCGCGAGGCGAGGTAGTCCCGCGCCTCGCCGCTGCGCCGCAGCTCGCTCGCGTAGTACCGAGCCGCCGCCGTTAGCAGCGCCGGGTCATGCGGCGCGACCGCGTCGCGGTGGCGCCGCTGCCGGGACGCCGTCCGGCGGACGGGAGCGGTCGTGGGCGGCGAGGCGTCGAGCCTGCGGATCGCCTCCGGCAGGCTCAGGCCCTCGGCGCGCTGGAGGAAGTCCAGCGCGTCGCCGCCATCGCCGCAGCCGAAGCAGTACCACCTGTCCGTGTCGGCGTAGACCGTGAAGGAACCCTCGGCCTCCTCGTGGAAGGGACAGACGCCCTGGCGGACGCGGCCCCGGCCGCGCAGCCTGACGCCCGTCGCCTCCACCACACCGCCCAGCGGGTGGCGCTCCTTGAGCGCGACCATGTCCACGGAGGCGTACCTGGCGGTCATCGGGAGCCGCCCTGCGCGAGGGGCCTGAGCCCGCGCAGGCTGCGCCGCGAGACCAGCTTGCCGGGCTCCCAGCGCATCCCCATGACGGCCAGCACTTCCAACGCCCCGCCGGGGTGCGGCGCGAGCACGGCGGCTCGCCCCGTGCCGGGGCTGTAGACGGCCGCGCCCTCGCGGCCCGCAAAGCGCCGCCGGGCGATGCCGAGCCACTCGGTGTAAGTCCAGCGCGCCTCCTGCTCGGTCGCGTCGGTGAAGTCCGCGCCGGCGAGGAGCGCCAGCGCGCCGTCGAGGTCGCCATGCTTCCGAAGCCTGCGCGCCTCGTGCACGAGGCGCGCGACGCTCTGCGCGTCCGCGCTGGTCTCCGGGGACGCTCCGAGAAGCGCCTCGAACACCCGGTCCACCAGCTCTTCGAGGCTGCGTCCGGGGCGGGACTCCGCCGTGGCTGCAGCCGTGTCCATCGTTGTCGTTGCCATCGTCATCGCCGTCCTCCTCGTGGTTGCTGACGTGTTCGTCCGTGTCGTGCCCTCGCGGGCATGAAGAGGAGCCTCCCCCGAGGGACGGCCCCATGTGTCGTGGTTGCTGGCCGGGCGGATGCCCGCGGTCGTCAGGACCGGAACGCCCTCCTCGCTCTGCCGGGCAGCCCCATGAGGAGCCCCCCGGCGGCGCCGAGGGCGGCGACGTTCGCGGCTGCCGCCTCGACGCCCTGGCCGAGCAGCAGCGGCGCCGCCAGCAGCAGCGCGCCTCCCGCGACGAACGCGAGCCTGCGCCCCGGCCACCGCCTGCGCGGAGCCTCGACTTCGGCCTCGGGCACGGGCTCGTAGGCCGTCCAGATGGGCAGCCCGACGACGCCCTCGAGGGCGGTCACGATGTGGCCGCGCATGCAGCCGCCGCTGTGGCAGCGCACGTCGACGCCGTTGCCGTCGGGCCGCTGCCGGAACGCGAGACCGTCGGGCTCGTCGCCCCCGTGGCAGACGGCGCTGCTCGTCCGGAACCAGCCCCGCTCGAAGCTCACTTCGTGCGGGACGAGGGTCGCGATGCGGCCGGCGCTCGGTCCCGTGTACCGCTGCGTGCGGGCTCGCATCTCCATCGCGTCTTCCTGTGCTGTGTGCATTGCTTCTGTGACCTCCCTCTTCACTGACTGCTCACTGCTGGTGACCCGCGCCGGCATCCGGGCTCAGGTCAAGGCTGGATGGACTGTCTGTCGCTGGACGCACTCCGCCCACGGTCGGATGCCGGACCGGGGAACAGGGTGGCTTTGTCGCGCGCATGCGAAGCGGCCGGCCTGCGAGTGACTCGCAAACCGGCTCGTCGTCAGGTGCGGCGGGCGTAGGAAACCGGGCGGGCGCGGGACGCACCTCACCCAGGGACTCCGAGTGGCCGGGCGCTCTGCGCTCAGCCGCTGCGGCGGGTGTCCCTCGGGCCGGCCTTCGGAAGAGCTCGGCTCTTCCTTCCGGTCGGGTTCCGTGGGGACCGTTCGGCCAGTTCGACTGCAACCGCTCGGTCATCCCAGGGTCAGGGACGGACCCTCCAGATTTCTATGGCGCGAAATCTGGGAAGCCTGAAACCGATCCGAGTGTCCGCGACGGAACGAGGGAAGGGAAGGGGGTTCGGGCCGTCCCGCCCGAATCGTTGGCTCGAATGTAGCTCCGATGAAGCAGCGCGGTGTCGGAGGACTTACCGTCGCCAGACGCCGAATGTGAGCACGCGCCGCACCCAGCGCAGCGCCACGCGCCTGCGGCGCTCGCCCTGGAGGTCGGCCAGCTCGCGCCGGCGCCATCCGAGGTAGCGCTCGCGCTCGGAGGGATGGAGCGGCTCGGTGTTCGGCGGCAGCGCCAGACCGTGCTCGCCGATGAGCACGATCTCCAGCTCCATGACGCGCTCGCGGTCCTTCGCCTGCTCGGTCTTCGAGCCCTCACCTCGTCTGCGGATGAGGGTGCGCCACTCCTCGACAAGGGCCATGCTCGCGCCGTAGGACTCCGCCTCGCCCGGCTGCGGCTCCGCCGTGACCACGCTGCGTCCGGGTCCGGTGACGGGCTCGACCGCGCCGTTCCCCACCGCCCCGCTCCTGCGCTCGCGAGCGCGCTGCTGCTCCAGTCGCGCCAGCCGGCCCGCCAGCGCCTCCACGGTCGCGTTCCCGTCCTCCAGTCCGCGCGCCAGCTCGCCGACGGCGCTGCTGGTGGCCTTCTCTGTGGCTTCCTGCGCCTGTTCCAAGGCCGCAACGCGCTCATCCATCGACTCGGCCCGTTGCTCCAGCGCCTCCACTCGCGCCCGGTGCCGGAGGCCCGCCTCGCCCCCTTCCTCGAGCATGCGCCGCTTGAGGGCGTCGCGGATGCGTGACCGCAGCACGCCGGTCTCGAGCGCCCGGTCCAGCGTGCGGTAGCTCACGCCCAGGTACGCGGCGGTCTTCATCTTCCGGTCGCCTGAGACCAGTTCGCGGAGCAGGGCCACCAGCCGCTGGTCCTCGCCGGGTCCGTCCGCGCCGGGAACGGCGACGTTGCCGCGTACGGCGTCCGCGCCTCCGTCAGCGAGTGGCTCCTGCTCGTTCACGGCGTCGGCGCCTCCGTCGGCGGGCAGCTCCTGCTGGTTCACGGCCTCTCCCCCGCCCACCTCCGGGTGTGTGGCGCTGCGGATGTGGTCACCGCCGTCCGTTCGTGCGACTTGCATTTGTGCAACTTCCCCGCCCTGGAGCCGGCAACCGGGCCGTCCACCAGGGCATTGGCTGCGATGGTGCTGTTCCCCCGCGACACCCCGGTTTCCCCTTGTACTCGCGGTACCTTCGACCGACTTGCATTTCTGCAACCGGCGTCCGATCTCCTGTACGCCCCCACTACATCACGACGGCCCCCGGAACGTGCATGCCCCGTGAGGAGGCTCGCGCGCGAGCCCCGGCCCGCCGGGGAGCCTCCTCACAACCCATGAACAACTCTCCGCGCCGTCCCCACACTCCACCGCCGTCACCACCACCGATCACGAGGAGGACACGGTGCGACGGCGAACGAAGACCACATCCGGTAGGGGAAGGCGCTTGCGGGCGCTGGGAGCGGCGCTGCTGCTGGCGGCGCTGGCGGCCGTGCCCTCGAGCGGGACGGCCCTCGCCCAGCAGACGCCCGACCC
>VXTH01000053.1:20682-26766 GCA_009837565.1 Chloroflexota bacterium
ACCCCGACCCCACCTCCCCGATCGTGCTCGTCAACGAGGACAGCGAGGACCTCGTCGAGCGCAAGGACGACGGGCGCTTCATCGCCCGCCCCGTCTTCGACCGCGAGCTGCCGATCGTCTACTTCGGCGTGCGCGACGGCGACACGGGCGAGTGGGTCGCCCCGATGTACCGCCTGCGCTCAGGCGAGACCGAGCGCCGCGACGGCTGGGAGTACTCCTTCGAGTACCCCTTCGAGGACGGCCAGCCGGCGCTCGACCCGGAGCGCCCCTACCTGCTCGTCATCCTCGCCAAGAGCTGGGCGGAGGTGAACGGGCACTTCTACGCGGTGATCCCGGAGCACCAGCCGGGCGGCCTCTGGAACAAGGTCTTACGCGCCCTGGACCCGCCGCGCTGGGGCAAGGCGATCGCCAGCTGGCTGATCGAGGGCGCGCACGGCACGCTCTGCGGCGTCGTCGAGCGCGCCTCGGGCGCAGACGCGGAGACCTGCGAGGTCTCCCCGTGAGCGACATCTTCACGGGCACCCCCGCCGGCCTCACCTACGACCACGAGGTCGTGCGCCAGGCGTGGATGGCGGTGTGGATGATCACCTCCGGGTTGCTGGTCGTGATCGTCGGCTGGATGGGGCTCAGCCTCATCGTCGGCGACCACGTGGGCCGCGCACAGGCGGGCTGGCGCGAGCTGGTGCCGCGCCTCCTGCTCGGCCTGGTCGCCGCGGCCGCATCGCTCTGGTGGTGCGCGCTCGTCATCGACGTGGCCGATGCGGTCTCGGGCTTCATCGCCGCCGAGCTGGGCGTCACCGCCGGGGACATGCTCCGCTCGACGCTGCAGACGCTGCTCCGGGCGGTGCAGGTCGGCAGCGTGGGCATGGCCCTGCTGCTGGCGCTGATCTACCTCGTCTACGGCTTCTTCGTCCTCTACCTCGTCGTGCAGATGGTGCTGCGCCTGGCGCTCATCGACATCCTGCTGGCGCTCGCGCCGGTCGCGCTCGGGCTCTGGATCCTCCCCCACACGGCGGGCTGGGGCCGGCACTGGCTCAGGCTCTTCATGACGACCGTCTTCCAGCAGGCGATCCAGCTCGTGGCGCTGGCGCTCGGGATCGGCTTCCTCAACCAGTACGCCGCGATCGGCGGCGCGGACGCGATGCAGGACCTCGCCTGGAAGCTGCTGATGTCGCTCGCCTTCATCTACCTGGCGACGCGCGTGCCCTCGATGCTCGGCAACGCCGGCACCTTCGACGCCTGGCTGCACACCCTCTACTTCGGCATGTCCCTCCCCGGCTCGCTGGCGCGCTCGGCGCGCTCCGCCGGACTGCTCATGGGCGGCGGCGCGGCGGGCGGTCCCGCAGGGGCCGCGCTGGCCGCAGGCGCCGCGGGAGCCGCCGCGGGCGCCGGCGCATCCGCTGCCGCCTCGGGCGTGAGTTCCGCAGCCCAGTCATCCACCCCCTCCTCCGGCGGCGGCAACGCCGCGCCCGGCTCGGGCCTGCCCCGCAGCAGCGGCGAGTAACCCCACGACACCCAACGAAACGGAGACGGAGGAGGAGCGCGATGTGCCGGTAGGCGAACGAGCGGCAGCACCGAGAGACGAACGAACACGCGAAGGAGCGAACAACAAGTGGACGACCTGACCCAGACCATCTCCAACCTGGTGGGCATCCTGCTCGGGGTCGTCGGCGCGATCGGCGTCGGCTACTTCATCTACGGGTCCTACCTCTACCTCACCGCCTCGGGCGCGCCCCACCAGATGGAGCGCGGCAAGAGCGCGATGATGACGGCGCTCGCCGGCATCGTGCTCGCGATGGTGGCCTACGGCATCGTCGACCTCGTCATCGGCGCGGTCGTCAACCCCACCGTCGACCCCGACGTACCCGACCCCACCGCCTGGCTGCCGTCCGCGGCCACGTGGCTGCGGGCGGGCTAGGGGGCGGCGATGCAAGCACACGAGGTACCCACCCACGTGCAGGCCGAGGACCGCGTCCTGCTGTGGTTCACCTTTCCCCAGATCGTGGCGATGACGGCAGTGGCAGCCATCGCCTACGGCATCTATCACTACGCCCCGTTCGGTCCCTCCGGGGTGCGCATCGCGTTCGCCGCGCTCTTCGCGCTCGGGGGGCTGGCGGTCGTCGCCGGAAGAGTCGGAGGCAGACGGCTGCCGCTCGTGGCGGCCGACCTGCTCAGGTACGCGCTGGGGACTCGGCGCTACGCCGGGCCTCCCGCCGAGCTCGTCCGGGGAGAGCCGCCAGCGCCCGTGCAGTCGCCCGGGAGCCGTGAGGGCGACCCCCTGCGGCTGCTGGCGCGGCGGGTGCTGCGCAGGGCGCGTCGCGCCGCCCGCAAGCGCAAGGAAGGCGAGCGCCGCACCGGGCGCCTGCCCTTCCGTCCGCAGCGCCTCTTCGGCAGGCGGGGCGGCGGCGAGGAGCCGGACGCGCCGTCCGCGGCCCGCGAGGACCGCGAGCAGCGGCTCGGGAGACGCGGGTTCTGGAAGAGTTTTCTCGCGGCGGCCGTCCTGGCGCTGCTCGTCCTCGGCACGCTGCCCCTCGCGGCGGCGCTCGCCCAGGAACCCGAGGAAGGCGGCTGGACCTCGGACGAGATCGAGTTCCAGCCCCCGCCGGTCGTGCCGGGACGGCGGCTCTTCGTCGAGGCGCTGACCGTCACCGGCGAGCGCGCCGAGGTCGTGCTGCGGGCCGCCACGGACCTGGACCTGCGGGTGCGGGCCTACGGCGGGCCGTCGGGAAGCGGCTCGCGGTTCTTCGCCACGGTGTCGCTCGCCGCGGGCGAGCGCGTGACGTACGACCTGCCGCTCAACGGGCCGTCGCCGTCACTCGTCTTCTCCTGGGAGGACGGGCTGGGGCAGGCCGGAGCCGTGAGCCTCGACGGCGAGCGGCTCCCCTGGCCGCTGCCCGCGGCCTCGGGCGAGCTCTGCGACCTGCGCGTCGTCTCGGTGGGCTGGACGCCGGGCGCCGTCGCGGGAACCGTCGCCTCGACGTGCGCGAGCACGCTCGAGGAGCGGGTGCAGCTGGCCGTCGCGGCGGGACACCACTCCCAGGCGGTGACGGCGCTGCTCGAGGCCGAGGTCACCGGCATCGCCGGGACCGTCACGGTCACGAGCGGCGTTCGCGAAACGAGCGTCTCCCTCGTGCCCGGCGGCGAGACCCGCTTCCGGCTGCCCGTCGCGGCGGGCGAGGGCGTCCACGCCCTCGCCATCGAGGCGGGGTTGCAGGCGTCGCTGCGCGTCGCCCTGCCGCCGCTCGTGGAGCTCACCCACGTTCCCGAGCGCACGGAGCGGCTCACGGAGACGGCGACGGTCGACATCCCCGCCTTCGGCGACACCGTGACCGAGACGGTGACCGTCCCCAACGGGGATGGGACGTTCACCGAGCACTCGGTGACGGCGAGCTGCCACGTCCCCGCCTCGACCGTGAGCCGGGAGGTCGTCTTCACCGTCGTCCACCCGGAGCGCGTCGAGGCCACGGTCGTGCAGCGGGCGCCGCTCGCGCGCACGCGGGCGGAGACGCTGACCGTTGCGTCGAGTGTCTGGGCCGACGGCGCCTACCGGGCGCTCGCCGTCCCCGAGCCCGAACCCGAGCCCACGCCCGTCACGCCGGTGCCCGCCGGAGCGGACGAGCTGGGCGAGTGGTTCGAGGAGCAGGGCTGGGAGTGGCCGTGGTGAGGCGGCTCGGAACCGTCCTGCTCCTCGCCGGGGTCGCGTTGGTCACGGCCGGCGCGGCCCCGGAGGAGGAGCGGGCGATGTTGGAAACCTTCGACGAGGCGCTCACGGCGATGGCCTACGCCGCAGCCGGGCTGACGGTCTTCTCGATCGTCTGGGCGGGCTTCCTGCTCATGGCCGACGGCGCGGAGGAGCGCGGCGGCGGGCGCGCCAGGAGCGCCGTCTTCCTGGCCGTGGCCGGACTTGCGCTGGTGCTCTCCGCCAAGGGCGTCGCCGCCCTGCTGCGCGCGGGCGTCCTCCCCTTCTTCACCCCCTGACGCGACAAGGAGCGCATTCCCGATGAGACAGCTGATCAAGCCGACGAAGCTACTCGCACTGACGAAGCGCGGAGCGGCGCTCCTGCCCGGCGGGGCCGCCGCCCCCGCACCATCTTCGGAGGGCGCGGACCCTGCGCCGCTTCCCGAGGCTCCGCAGCCGAAGCCGCCCCCGGGCCTGCCGCTCGCCTTCATGCTCTCGCACCTCGAGGACGACGGCCCGGTGCGCCTCGACGGCGTGAAGCTCGGCGTCTGCGAGGTGCTCGGGCTGGAGCTCGACGAGCCGAAGCTGGGGGCCTTCGCGGGCGCGCTCAACGCCTGCGACTTCCCCCTGCAGCTGCTCGTGCGCCAGCACCCGCCCGGCCTCGGCAAGCTGCGCGACGACCTCGAGGCGGCGCAGCCGCCGGACCTCCCGCCCCGCACGAGGGCGGCGGCCGAGTCGCTCAGGCGGCTGCTGGGCGAGCTGGAGGCGCGCGAGGGCATCCTCGACCGGCGCTTCTACGCCGTCTGCGAGCACGAGCGCATGGACGAGCTGCGCTCCTTGCTCGTGCGCGCCGGCCTCTCCGCGCATCTGTTGACGGGCCGCCAGTTGCGCATGCTCGTGCTCGCCTCCGCCCTCGGCGGCTCCCCGCGTGAGTTCGACGAGGACGCCGAGGTGGCGGTCGAGTTCAACCGCCGCGAGATGCGCCTCGGCGGCCACCTCGCCCGCTCGCTGCACCTCGGCAACTGGCCGCGCTCGCTCAGCCCCGGCTTCCTGCAGGGGCTGATGGCCGCGGGCGCGCCCATGGACCTCGCGCTCCACCTCGGTCCCATCCCCGCCTCCGTGGCCGCGCGCACGCTGGAGTGGCAGAAAGTGCGCTTCGAGTCGGCTCGCTCGCTCTCCTTGCGGAAGGGCAAGAGTCTCTCCTCGGAGGCGGAGATCGCGCTCGAGGACGTGATGCGGCTGCGCGACGAGGTGCAGCGCGGGCGCGAGCGCCTCTTCCACGCCTCCCTCTCCCTCACCCTCCACGCCCCCGACGAGGAGTCCCTCGCGGAGATCACCCAGACCGCGAAGGCGCACTTCGCCTCGACGCTGGGGAAGCTCGATACGCTCCCGTTCCGCCAGAGAGAGGGACTGCTCTCCACCCTGCCGCTCGGCCTCAACGCCGTGGCCTCGTGGCGCACGCTCGACACGACCTCGCTCGCGTTCCTGTACCCCTTCTCGCCGCCCGACCTCGACACGCGCGGGGGCGACCTGCGCGGCATCGACCTGCGGGCGTCGTCGCCCGTCGTCTACGACCCCTGGGACGGCACCCACCTCAACGCCAACACCGCCGTGCTCGCGCGCTCGGGCTCGGGCAAGTCGTTCGCGACGAAGCTGGGCGTGCTGCGCGGCCTCTGCCGCGGCGTCGTCGCCTACGTGATCGACCCCGAGGGCGAGTACGCCGACATGGCCCGCGCCGCGGGCGGGCGCGTGCTCTCCCCGGGCGTGGCCGGCCAGGGCATGAACCCCTTCGTCATCGATCGCGCCGACCCGGAAGAACTGCTGCAGCGTATTGGGAGCCTGCGCCGCCTCATCGAGGTGATGGTCGGCGAGCCGCTCGGGGCGGAGCGCCGCGCCGCCCTCGACCACGCCCTCGCCGCCTACTACGCGCAGCCGCACGAGCGCACCGGCTTCGCCGACTTCTTCTCCTACCTCCGCGACGACGCCGAGGGCGACGCCGCGCTGGCGAGGCTGCTGCGCCCCTTCGCCACCGGCAGCCTGCGTCACCTGCTCACCGACGAGGGCGACGACCTGCTGACCAACGAGGCCCTGGTGACGGTCTTCGACCTGCACCTCCTGGAACCGGAGCTGCGACCCGCGGCGACGATGGTCTGTACGGAGACGGTCTGGGCCGCCGCCGCGCGCGACCCCAGGCCCCGCCTGCTGGTGGTCGACGAGGTCTGGTCGATCATGCAGCACCCCGAGGGCGCGGCCTTCATGGTGAGCATGGCGAAGCGCGCCCGGAAGCACCGCCTGGGGCTGCAGTTCATCACCCAGGACGTGCAGGACCTGCTCGCCGAGGACTCCTCGCGCGCCATCACCGGGCACAGCGGGCGCGCCCTGCTCCAGAACGCCGCCTTCAAGCT
>VXTH01000039.1:0-3142 GCA_009837565.1 Chloroflexota bacterium
CCGCGTCGACAAGGTCGAGGACGTTGTCAGCGTCGGCGACGAGATGCAAATCATCGTGATTGAGGTGGACAACCTCGGCCGGGTCAACGCCTCGCGCAAGGCCCTGCTCAACGGCGATACCGACTCTGGTCCCCGAGAACCGCGCGAACCGCGCGAACCGCGTGAGCGCAGGGGCCGCGACGAACGCCCGCCGCGACGGGAGCGTGAGCCGCGTGAGCCGAGAGAGCCGCGCGAACCTCGCCAGCGCCGCCCGCGGGTCGCTCGAGAGCCCGAACCAGCCGAGGTGGAGGCAGAGGCAGAGCCAGTGGAGACGGCCGTCGCGGAACAACCCGCCGAAGCCGTCGCCGCCTCCGAACCAGAAGCCGCCGAAACCGTTGCTCCAACGCCAGTTTCCACCGCAGCGGGCGACGAGGGCTCAGCCGCCGTAGCGCCGCCTCGGGAAGGCCAACCCCGCCGCCGCCGGCGACGTCGCCGCCGAGGCGCCGCGCAACAGCAGGGCGGCGACCAGAACCAGCAATCGAGCGATGGATCGAACCAACAGTCCTCGGGACAGCGCGGCGAGCGGTCGCCGCGCAATGATGCCGGCGAACAGGAAGAACGCCAGCCCGACACGAACATCGCGCCGCGCCGCCGTGGCGGCATCCTCTCTCGCGTCAACATTCGCCGTGGTCAGCAGCCCGAGGGCGACGGCCCGCCGCCGCCGCCGCCACCCCCACGCAGCGACTTCGGCGCGCCCAGCCGCTAGCCGGCCGTGAGGCGGAGCGGCAGTTGAACAGGTAGGTCATGGCCAGCTCCAGCATCCGGGTCGTGATGAGCGGCGCCGGCAACATGGGCCGCCAGATCATGACGGCGATCGAGGCGGCCGACGACCTTGAACTGATCGGCGCGCTCGACGGCCTGTCCACTGAAACCTCGGTTGCGATCGCCGGTCGCGAGGTCCGGCTCAGCAACTCACTGGATTCGCTCGCCGACTGGTCGCCTGACGTGGTCGTCGACTTCTCCAACGCTGAGTGGACAGTGAAACTGATCCCGGTGGCAATCGACGCGGGCATTCGCCCTGTGATCGGCACCAGCGGACTCTCGGACGACGCTGTCGCCGAGGCCGAACGACGCGTCAACGGCGCGGGACTGGGCGGTGTGATTGCCGCCAACTTCGCCCTTGGCGCGGTCCTGATGATGCATCTCGCCAACGTCGCCGCGCCACTCTTTGACTCGGTTGAGATCATCGAACAACATCACGATGGCAAGGTCGATGCACCGTCCGGCACCGCGGTCGCCACAGCGCAATCGATGCGCGCCGCCCGCGAGAGCGACTTCAACCGCAAGCAGGCCGAGCGTCACAACGTCGAGGGCCACGACTCGCGCGGCGCCGCGCTCGGCGGAGCGTCATTGCACTCGGTCCGCTTGCCGGGACTGGTCGCCCACCAGGTGATCGTCTTCGGGGGCAACGACGAAACGCTGACCATTCGCCATGACTCGATGAGCCGCGCATCCTTCATTCCCGAAATCCTCCGCGCCGTCCGCGCCGCGCCCGAGCTCGATCACCTGGTAATCGGTCTCGACCGCCTGCTCGGGCTGCGAACTGACTGAACGCAAATCAACACCCACCACGCAGCACAAGGAGCGAGATTGTGGGACGTGAACTGACCGTTGCCCTCGTCGGAGCCACCGGCGTCGTGGGGGCCGAGTTTCTCAGGTGCATGGAAGAACGCGACTTCCCCGTGAAGGAACTCCGGCTGCTCGCGACGAAGCGCTCCGAAGGACGCGAACTCAGCTTCCGCGGCGAAACTCACGTCGTCCACGAAACCACCCACGATGCCTTCGACGGCGCAGATGTGGCCTTCATTTCCGCCTCAACCGCGGCCTCGAAGGAACTTTGTCCCGTCGCGGCCGCCAAGGGCGCCGTCGCCTTCGACGACTCCTCCGCCTTCCGCCAGCAGGAGGGCGTGCCGCTGGTCGTGCCCGAGGTCAACCCGGAAGACCTGCGCCACCACAACGGGATCGTCTCGACTCCGAACTGCACCACGGTGCCGCTCGTGCTCTCGCTGCACCCGCTGATCCAGGACCGCTCCGTGACCCGTGTGATCGCCGACACCTACCAGGCCACGTCCGGTTCAGGCGGCGCAGCTGTGGTCGAGCTCAAGCAGCAGAACGCCGCCCTCGCCGGCGGCGACTCAGTCTCGGACGAGCAGATCTCGGAGTACCCCAAGCAGATCGCCAACAACGCGCTCCCCCAGGTCGATGTCTTCCTCGAGGATGGCTACACCAAGGAAGAGTGGAAGATGCTGGTCGAATCCCGCAAGATTCTGCACCAGCCCGAGCTGCCGCTCTCCGCAACCTGCGTCCGCATCCCGACCGAGCGAGCGCACGCCATCGCGGTCCACGCCGACTTCGACCGGCCGATTTCCCCGGAGGAGGCGCACGAACGCTGGGCCGCTCAGCCGGGACTCTCGGTGATCGACGGCCGAGCCGCGGGCGAGTGGCCGACGCCGCTCGACGCCGACGGAATCGACGACACGCTCGTCGGCCGGGCCCGGGTCGATGTGACCAACCCCAACGGACTCGCCTGGTGGGTCGTCGCCGACAACCTGCGCAAAGGTGCGGCGTTGAACATAGTTCAGATGGTCGAGTGGATGCTCGACGACGGTTGTCTCTAGCCGCCTCCGATCGCCTAGCATCGCGGCCATGAAGGCCACCGACACCAGACAGATCGGACGCACTTCCCTCCAGGTCTCGCGGCTCGGGCTGGGTGGTGTCTTTCTCGCGATCGATGCTGGAGTCGACGAGGCAGCCGCGCTGATTGATCGGGCGGCCGCGCTCGGCGTTCGCTACTTCGATACGGCGCCCATGTACGGCAACGGCGAGAGCGAGCGCCGCTATCGTGGGCCGCTTGCGAGCCTTGACCGTTCGGACTTCGTGATCTCGACCAAGGTCGGCCGCCGTTTGCAGGCGCATGCCGACGGCTCGGTGACCTGGCACTTCGATTTCAGCCGCGACGGCGCCTTGCGTTCCTTCGAATCGAGCCTCGAACGCCTGGGTGTCGACAACATCGACATCCTCCTCGTGCATGATCCCGACGACCACGAGGACCAGGCCCTGACGGAAGCCTTCCCTGCATTGATCGAACTGCGCGAGCAGGGCC
>VXTH01000325.1:0-3137 GCA_009837565.1 Chloroflexota bacterium
CGGCGCTCTACGCATCGCAGGCCGGCATCTATCAGCGCTTCGGCTACGCCGTCTGTTCCCGACGGCAACGCTACGAGCTCGATCCGCTCGACCTCAGCTTCGTCCAGGCCCCGACACCCTCAGGCACACTCAGCATCTCCAACGCCAGGGATCTCCCCGACGACGCTGTCGTGATCCGCGACCTGTATCGCCAGTACATGCAACCGAGGAACGGCCTCCTGCATCGCGGCGTCAATCTCTGGAACGCCGAGGTCCTGGATGAACCGTCCGACATCGAGGAAGGGCCGGTCCGCGTCCTGCTCTACGAGGAGGATGGGGAAGCACTGGGTTACATGGTCTACACCAGCCGCGAAGACCAGTCGATTAGCCATTTCAGCGCCCATCAGCGAGATCATCGGATGACGATTCGCGAGTACGGCTGGCTCACCCCGGCGGCCTACGTCGCCATGTGGCAGTTCGCCGCTAGCCAGGATCTCTCCTGGCGCATCTATGTCAGAGACGCACCCTCCGACGATCCCATCCAGCACTTCGCCCGTGATCCGCGTACGTTGCGGGTCGAAGTCATGGACGGAATCCTCGTGCGAATCGTCGATTTACCGCGAGCGCTCATGACTCGCAAGTACCCGGTCGAGTCGGAAATCACGTTCCGGGTCCTGGACGACCTGTGCGACTGGAACCAGGGCACCTGGAGACTGTCGGTCGGCCCGGAGGGCGCCGACATCAGCCAGGTTGACGCCTCTCCCGAACTGACGATGGACGTGTTCACGATGGCGCACCTGGCAACGGGAGCGCTCTCAGCGACCTACAGTCATCGACTCGGCCGCATCGAGGCCACCGATGGCGCCGCCCTGGTCCGCGCAGATCACATCTTCGCGACCGAGTTCGCGATGCACTGCATGAACCACTTCTAGGGGCCGAGCGTTCTGGAGGCCCATCGTGTTCGGCAGGGTCAAGCAGATCAGACGGCCTCACCCAGCAGATACTGGCCCATGGCTTCCTCGAGGGCTGTCACCTCATGCGGCTCGAGGTCGCGGTAGGGCGGTCGCGTGTGCGTCAACGGCAGACCGCTGGTGATGTTGATCAGCTGTTTCATCGCGCCGACGCGGGGAAACAGGTTGAGGATGGCGTGCAGCTCGTTGAGCTGGTCCTGCGGCCGCTGCGGCTCCCCGCCTTCACGATGGGCGAACTGGATCGTTTTGACCAACGCCGGCACCGCATTGGCCATCCCTGAAACACCGCCCACGCAGCCGGCCCGGTAGAGCGGCGCATGGGCCGCGTCCGATCCGGCCATCACCCGAAACTCTGATCCGGGCCCCTCAGCCGGCACCTGCGCCATGTAGCGCTTGGTGCGTTCGGCCTCGCCCCCGGAATCCTTGATGCCCATCAGTTGATCCGGATGCCGCCGCAACACAGCGGCGAGCACCTCGTCGGGAATATCGATCCCTGCCTGGGCCGGCATGTTGTAGAGCAGCGCCCGGCCATCGGCTGGCAGCGACTCGATCACGGCTGAAAACCAATCGGCCATCCCTCGCGCATCCACGTTCTTGAAGAAGAACGGTGGCAACAACGCGACGGCGTCGGCGCCCGCGTCGAACGCGTCGTTCGCCGCACGGATCGTGTCGGGCAACGAGGGACAGGTTGCGCCGGCGACCACGACGAGTCCGCCGCCGATCCCGCGCGAGGCGTGCTTGACCGCTTCCACGACACGCCGTCTTTCGTCCATGCCCACCGACGGACCCTCGCCATTCGTGCCAAGGGTGAGAATCCCCGTGATCCCCATCGTGCGCAGAAACTCGACGTGCGGTCCAATCCAGTCCACATCGACATCACGTCCGCCTTCTGTGAACGGCGTCACCTGCGCCGCCATCAGCCCGTCCAGCCGTTCGTACGCCAGCGCCATCGATTCGCCTCCCATTGTTTGCCTGTTGGCAGCCTAGCTGTGAGCCTTGAGCCGTCTCAGCGATTAATCTCAAGCCATGACCCGCATTTACGTATGCAGCGCGACCGGCGCATTGACCACCGACGCCGCTCCCGTGGGCGGCGGCGTCGCGGTGCTTGAAGCGCTGATCCCCCACCTCGAGCGATCAGACCTCGAGGTGACGCTCCTGACCCCCGGCGCCGAAGAGAGCCGCGACGGGACTCGGCAGCAGCTGCCGGTTCCCACACTGATGCATGTCGAGCCTGACAAAATTCTGCGATTGAATGCCAGGCGCTACGGAGATTTCGCCATCGAATGGGAAACGGCGCTGGCGGACTACTTCGCTGATATCGATCCTGCGGACGCCGTGGTGCTCGCCAACGACACGGCCGAGGGGCCGCCCTTTGCCCAGCTGCACCAGAACGGGTTCGCGCAACTGGCGCTCCTCCACGTCATCGTCAGCGAGTTCTTCAGCCGCCGCTACGTCTCGCAACCAACCGGGCTGCCGATCAGCGGTCCGCACCTGTCGGCGCTCTGGAGACTCGCCGAGCGCCGCGGCCTGACCCGGCATGCTCCTGATATTGCCCGTCTCGTCTGGGCCAAGGAACGCGATCTGGCCCGCCACGTCGACGCGCCGATCGCGCCGTCTGCTCCGGTCGCCCGCTCATTGGCCGACTGTTATCCAGGCACCGGCGTTGCGCGGCGCACCCAGATCGTGCCCTGGGGCGTCACTGGCGAGCCCGATCCCGACCTGCGTGAGTTTCGCCGCGACACCCTGCGCGAAGTCGACGCCGATCCCAACCGCTTCACTTTGCTGACCCTCAGCCGGCTCTCGCCGGAAAAGCGCGTGGAGTTGGTCATCGAGGCGCTCAGACTGATCGAGCGGCAGTCGCCCGCGACAGCCGAGCGGATTCAACTACTCGTCGCCGGCGGCGCCGCATACATGGGCGGCGCTGCCTACGAGCGAAAACTCCGGCAGGCGGCCTCGAGACTGCGGCGGGCGGAGGTCCACTTCCCCGGCTATGTCACCAGCGAGCAAAAGTGGCGCCTGTTCGCCGCCGCGGACGCGTTCCTCTCTCCTAGCTACTACGAGGCCTACGGCCTCACGATTGCCCAGGCGCTGGCCAGCGGGGCGCCGGTCATCGCCGCGCCGCACGCCGGCGCCCACGCCACCGTCGACGATCGCCACGGCTGGATCGCCGAGCCCACGCCCCGCGCC
>VXTH01000177.1:0-3126 GCA_009837565.1 Chloroflexota bacterium
TGGTCAATCCGCAGTCCGTTGCCTTGCATGACGCCGCCGGTGCGGTAGTCCCACCAGGTGTAGACGCCTGCAGATTCGTCGAACATCCGCAATGCGTCCGTGAGGCCCCAATCGATCAGCGCGTTGAGTCGTTCCCGCTCAGGGGTTGAGCAGAGGATTCGCTCGTGCCAGAACTCGGGATCGTTCACATCTCGGTCATCGAACGTGATGTTGTAATCGCCGGTGAGGACCAGATCGGTAGTTTGATCCTGCCCGTCGAGCCATGAGCGGAGGCGGTCGAACCATTCCAGCTTGTAGTGGTACATCTCATGGCCGACCTCGCGGCCGTTGGGGCAGTACAGGCTGACCACGCGCACGCCGTTGACTTCAGCTGCGATGCCGCGGGAATGTTCGTCCTCGGGCCAGGGCACTGCTTCCTCGACCCAATCCGGATAGTCGAGGGAGAGAATCGCGACGCCGTTGTAGGACTTCTGTCCATGTAGAACGACGTTGTAGCCGAGCGCGTCGAAGCCGTCGAAGGGGAATTGCTCCTCGGTGCATTTGAGTTCTTGCAGGCAGAGCACGTCGGGCTGGTGCTGGTCGAGCCAGTTGAGGACGCGGTCTTCGCGCGCCCTGATCGAGTTCACGTTCCAGGTCGTGATTTTCACGTGGCGCTCCTCTCGTGAACCCTCTCATACGCATGATGAAGGATGATGCCGGCGGCCACATTGACGTTGAGCGATTCGACGCCTTCGCCGATCGGCACGGCGATACGCGCATCGATCAGGTCGTCAAACTGCTTCGCGACACCTGCACCTTCATTGCCGAAGATCCACACGATCTTTGACGGCAGCTTCTGTTCCCGCAGCGGTGCGCCTCGCTGGTCGGCCGCCCAGACGGCCGCGCCCTGTTGACGGAGTTCGGTGACGTCAGTGAGCAGGTCCACTGAGCGACTAATCCGGACGTTGAACCATGCGCCGGTAGCCGCACGCGTGACCCTGGGGTGGGTGGGATCGGCACTACCCGGCCCGACCAGCACCGAGTCGACGCCGAATGCTGCGGCGGAGCGGATGATCCCTCCGACGTTGCCGGCGTCCTGGATGGCGTCCAGTGCGACGACTTGCCAGCGGTCGGACGATCGGATCTGGAGCTCGCCGAGCTGATCGCGAATCAGCGCGAAGTGCCCCTGCGGCGTCCGCGTGTCCGAGAGTCGCTCGGCGTCTGCCTGGCTTAGCGCTGTGAGCGGTAGATCGGCGTTCTGCCAAAGCTCGGGAGTCGTCGACAGGAGCTCCACAATCGGTGCGCCGGCAGTGATCGCATCTCGGACGAGCTTCTCGCCATCGATCAGAAAGAGTCGCTGTGCGCGTCGCTCGCGAGCGGTCCGGAGCTTCTGTAGTTGGCGCAGGCGGGCGCGCGTGAGGGGCTGGACCGCGTCCTGGTCGCTCACGAAAGCCGCCGCTGGCCTCTCCGGTTTAGCCGCCGTTGAACTCGGCCTTCACTTCGTTGTAGCGGTCGAGGAGGGGAATCACTGTGTCGGCCTCAGCGGGAGGTAGACCGAAGATGATTCGCTGGAAGCCGATGTCAATCAGGTCCTGGACCTGCTTTGGATCCGGTCCGACGCCGAATACGGTGCGGTTGATTGATTCGAAGTCGCGGTCAGCGCGGTCGGCCGCGGCGCGCAGCTGTTCCATGTCGGCCCGCATGTCTCCGCGCAACGCGATCGGCAGCCAGCCGTCGCAGTAATCAACGACGCGGTCGAAGGCCCACTTGGATTGTGCGCCGAGCAGGATGTCGGGGCCGTTCTCCTGGGCCGGCTTGGGATAGCTCCAGACCGGGTCGAAGTCGATGAATTCGCCGTGGAACTCGGGCTCATCCTGGGTCCAGAGCTCGCGCCAGGCGAGGACGATCTCTCGCGTGACCTTCCAGCGATCCTTGAAGTTCCAGCCGTGGTTCTCGAGCTCTTCCGCGTTCCAACCCGCGCCGATGCCCAGAATCAACCGGCCGCCAGAAATCATGTCAAGCGAGGCAGCGGACTTCGCCGAGACAATCACGTCGTGTTCCGGAACCAACAGGATGCCGGTTCCAACTTTGATCGTCTCCGTGGCAGCGGCGGCGGCCATCAACGAGACGAATGGGTCGTGGGTGTGCCAGTACTCCTGGGGCAGGTCGCCGCCGCCCGGCCAGGGCGAAATCCTCGAGGTGGGGATATGCGTGTGCTCAGGGAACCAGAGCGACTCGAAGCCGCGCGCTTCCACTTCTCGCCCCAGTTCGGGCGGCTGGATCGCGTAGTCGGTCGGGAACATCGATACGCCGAAGTCGGTCATCCTGTGTCCTGTCTGCTTGTGCCGGATCGTTCGCGATTGAGGATATCGCCTGCCTCGGTCTGCCCGGGATTCAGATGGTCAACCCGCCGAGGCCGAGCAGGCCGCGGGCGTGTTCGATCTCGCCGACGTGACGGAAGCCGTGGTAGAGGAGCATGCCCGTAAGGGCCTGCCAGATGGTCATCGGCGGGGTTGGGCGGATGACGATCTCTTCAGAGAGGTCATTCTCGGTCAGGGTCGAGACCCATTCGCGCGTGACGACCCACACTCCCTGCTGGTAGGTGAGCCAGGCGTCAACGTCATTGAGCTGGACGGCGTCGGCTTCCTCTTTGGTCATGCCGGTGCCCTGTGAGGTTCGGTGCAGGCCGAAATGCTGATCCCATTCGCCGTCGAGCCAAACCGTCGGACGGCGATGGACAACCCAGTTCACGATGTTGTCCTCTGTCCGGACGTAATGCCAGAGCGAGAAGAAGGCGCTGACGCCGTCATCCGCCGGTCGGGCATTCCACTGTTCGGCAGACATGTCCGGGACAGCGCGGTCGAGCATGGCGTGCATGCCGTCGAGGCCTTCCTGGATCACTTCCAGTTGCGAGAGGGGCATCGGACTCATCCTCCACCTGATTCGGTCGCCCGTCGATCATAAGCTGAGCCAAGCGTTGAGCGCGAGGAGAGTGCCATGGCCAGCCGAGTCCAACCCGACGAGTACCGCGAGATGCTGCGGCACGGGACCATGTCGGTGGGTTTGTACACACCGCATGAAGTGGACAAGCAGAGTCCACACAATCAGGACGAGGTCTACATCGTGGCTTCAGGCACGGGCGTGTTT
>VXTH01000370.1:0-3122 GCA_009837565.1 Chloroflexota bacterium
TCTCCGGCGCGCGCCGCATGTGGCGCTCGCCGGGGCGGGCGCTAGCGTGGCGCCCTCCAGTTAGACTTCGAGTCGGCCACCCTGTGTGACCGGGGTGACAGGTGAGGCAATGCAGGCCTACATCATCCGCAGAATCCTCGGCGCCGTCTTCGTCGTTTTCCTGGTCGGCACGTTCTCGTTCTTCGCCATTCGGGTGTTGCCGGGCAACTTTGCCACGGCCTCGCTGGGTCTCGACGCGGGCAGCGCGAGCGCAGACACGATCGCGCAACGTGAAGCCGACCTTGGTCTCGACAAGCCGATCGGCGAGCAGTACGCCACCTGGCTGTGGGACACGGTCCGGCTGGATCTTGGTGATTCATTTCTGACCCAGAACACCGTCTGGTACGAGATCGGGCGTTCTCTGCCCTACTCCATCGAGCTCGGTGTACTGATCATGATTGTCGGGTTTACGGTGGCCATTCCGGTGGGACTGATCTCGGCGATTTTCCAGGACAAGGCGCTTGACTACTCGCTGAGGGGTCTGGCGATTCTGGCGCTGGCTGCGCCCGTCTTCTGGACGGCGGCGATCGCCTCGCTGGTGGTGCTGCAGTGGGATCTGTTTCTGATCGACGTGATCGGGCAACCGCATCTCTGGGAGGATCCGGGTAAGGCGATCACCTGGTATCTGATCCCGATGTTCGCGGGCGGATTCGCCGGCACGGCGACGACGATGCGCCTACTGCGATCGCAGATG
Organism: Chloroflexota bacterium; assembly: GCA_009837565.1. GTDB lineage: Bacteria > Chloroflexota > Dehalococcoidia > Bin125 > Bin125 > Bin125. The sequence continues at coordinate 734 of VXTH01000370.1, forward strand.
CTTGAGGTGTTGCGCCAGGATTACGTTCGCACGGCCCGGGCCAAGGGGTTGCGCGAGTCGGTCGTGATTACGCGGCACGCGCTGCGCAACGCGCTCTTGCCGGTGCTGACCGTGATGGGCGTCACCATTGCCACGATCATCGGTTCACAGGTGATTCTCGAGAACATGTTCAACATCCCGGGGATCGGCAACAAGGTGCTGACTGCGCTGTTTGCCCGCGACAATCCCGTGTTCCAGTCAGTCGTGCTGATCATCGCGGTCTTCACCGTGCTCACCAACCTGGTGGTCGACATCCTGTACGGCGTGATCGACCCGCGAATCCGGCTGTCGTAGGGAAGGACGCTCATGAGTCAGATTGTTGACCCCACTGTCGTCCCGCTTCGCGATCCCACGGTTCTTGACCGGGTCAGCGGCGCATCGCGTTCACTCGGTCGATTCCTGCGCACCAAGCCGTTGGGGGGATCCGGCCTGATTCTGGTGGTTGTATTCATCCTCGTGGCCGTACTGGCGTCGGTGATTGAGCGGCACGATCCGGACCAGATCTTCGAGACACCCAATCCCGACTACAAGGCCAATCCATCCACCCTGGAACTGGCCCGCAATCCGGATATCGGTTCGCCGGTCCTGGTCTCGCAGTTTGAAGAGCCGGGCGGCGGTCACTGGTTCGGGACAGACAAGTTCGGCCGCGACATCTGGTCACAGGTGATTCACGGCTCGCGGCTGAGTCTGATTGTGGGACTGGGGGCGTCGGTGATCGCCGTGGTGGGCGGGCTGATCATCGGGATGATCTCCGCCTATTACGCGGGGATCGTTGACCTGCTCATCCAGCGGATTGTCGATATGTTGCAGGCGATTCCGTTCCTGGTGCTAGTGCTCGTGTTCACCCAGATCACGGAGCGTTCCGTTCTGAATGTGGTCTTATGGCTCGGAGTCGCCGGGCTGGCGATTACAACGCGGCTGATTCGGTCGGCGGTGCTCCAGGTGCGTGAGAGCGAGTTCGTGCTGGCCGCGCGCGTGGTCGGCGCGAGCGATCTGCGGATCATGATTCGTCACGTGTTGCCCAACTGCGTCGCGGTGCTGATCATTGCATTCAGCATCGGCATTGGGGCCTACATCCTGGCCGAGGCCTCGATCTCCTTCCTCGGCGCGGGACCGCAGGGCATTCCCAGCTGGGGTCAGATGGTCCAGGCCGGGCGTGGATCGCTCGACCTGCATCCGTGGCAGACGGTGTTCGCCGGGGGCGCGATCATGATGATCGTGCTGGGATTCAATCTGCTTGGCGACGCGCTGCGCGACGTGCTCGATCCTCGCCTGCGGGGCGCGTAGGGCCGGTCGCCAATACCTCGGCCAGTCGCCGGAACATCACCATGTGAATCGGCCACAGGCCGTACCAGTAGAGCAACCCCGCCACGCCTGCGGGATGAAAGTGGGCCTGAAGGGTTGCCACACTGCCGGCGCCTTCAGCTTCGACCGACAGCTCAAGCACCGCGGATCCGGGCAGCTTCATCTCGGCGACCAGGGTCAGGCTGCTACCCGGCTCGACGGCGGCGACGCGCCAGAAGTCGAGCGGATCGTCTACTCGCAGGTCGGTCGGGTGCCGGCGGCCGCGTCGCATGCCGACGCCGCCGATGGCGCGATCGATCAGCCCACGCAGCTTCCAGATCCAGGTGGCGACGTACCAGCCTCGATCGGCGCCGATCGAGCTGATATCGCGCCAAACTTCCTCGGCCGGGCGCTCGCTGCGTACGGATACTCGGACTGATTTGTCGTACCAGGACACATCATGGCGCTGTCGGCGATAGCGGAAGCCGCCCTCGGTCCAGCGGACCGTGAGCGCCGCTGACTCCTCTTCAGCCATCGCCTGTCTGACTGCATCCCGATAGGAGCGTTGGCGGATTGGAATCAGGTCCTGGAGCTCGTTGGCACGTTCCGAGATCAGATCGTGTTTGAGTCCGTCGATCAACGGACGGGCGATACTCGCCGGTACCGCGGTGACGAGATCGAGCCAGTACGAGGATAGCCTGGGGGTCAGCACCGGAAGCGGCACAATCCGAACAGTCCGGCCCACGACCTGTCCGAACTGGCGCAGCAGGTCGCCGTAGCTCAGAGTCTCGGGGCCGACGGCGTCGTACACGTGGTGTTCGCCATCGTCGTCCAGACGCAAGAGACCAACCAGATAATCGAGCAGATCTTCCAGGCCAATTGGTTGACTGCGCGAACTCACCCAGCGCGGCGCCAGCATCAGCGGCAGGTGGTAGACGAGGTCTCGAATCACTTCGAACGCGGCCGAGCCTGGGCCGACGACAATTCCGGCTCGCAGTTCTGTGACGGGCACGGGACCGGCTCGCAACACTTCTCCGGTCTCCATGCGCGACGCCAGGTGGGGAGA
>VXTH01000078.1:0-255 GCA_009837565.1 Chloroflexota bacterium
TCTCAGCCTCGTACGAGATGAACAACCCGCGATGGTCAAACGGATCGCCCTTCAGCGCCGTGAAGCCCCGTTCGAGTTGGCTGAGCGCGAACTCCGCCGCGCTCTCCGGCGAGGGATCGTCCCAGCGGCCGTAGGTCCAGATCAGGTCGCGCATCTTCCCGCCCAGCAGTTCGTAGACCGGCACGCCCAGGGCTTTGCCCTTGATGTCGTAGAGCGCCATCTCGATCCCGGCCTGGGCGCTGTTCTGGATCGGCC
>VXTH01000078.1:265-3109 GCA_009837565.1 Chloroflexota bacterium
CCGCTCCGGATCCCCCCCCCGCGCGTGAAGTAGCGGTGGTGAATCGTCTGCCACAACTCCTCGATCCGGAACGGATCCTCGCCGACGATCATGCCCCCGTATTCCTCGACCAGCGAGGCCACCGCCACCGGCCCGCAGGTTGCGTCGCCCCATCCGACAATCCCCTCGTCGGTCTCGACCTTAACGAACACATAGTTCCAGGGCGGGAAGTTGAACATCGGGTGCGCGGTCGTTCCCGGCGAAGCCGGAATCGCGCTGATCTTCGTGATTTTCATGGCGTGTTCTCCTCGCAATCGACGATCCCACCGAGGCTAGCGCCCGCCCAACACGACCTGCACCAACTCGGTCACTCCCGCACCAACTCCGTCATTCCCGCGCTTGCCGCGGAGCCTGCCCCCGGCCTGAACGGGGGAATCTCGCCCGATCCAGCACAACCGCCGAGTCAGAGCAGGGCGAAGCCGTCACAGCGCCCCGTGATCCCAGCCCGCCCTTACTGCAGCGCCCCACCCAGGGCGAACCGCTCAATCTCCGCATCCCCATAACCGAGCCATTCGCTCAGCACCTCGTACGTGTCCTCGCCCAGCAGACGGGCCCGTTGCAACTTGCAGGGAGCATTCGACAGCCGGAACGACGCCTGCGGCGCCCGATAGGTGCCCATCGCCGGATGGTCCAGCCGCTGGTAGAAGTTCCGATGCCGCAGCTGAGGGTCGTGCTCGAGCACATCCTCACCAGTCTGAACCACGCCGGCCGCGACCCCGTGCGCTTGCAGCCGCCCCATCACCTGGTAGGCGTCGCGCTCGATGGTCCATTGCTCGACCACGCGATCGAGTTCGTCCTCGTTGGATTTCCGATCCCCCAGCGTCGCGAAACGGGGATCGTCGGCCAGCGCCGGCGCTTCGATGGCCTCACAGAACGATCGCCACTCGTCGTCGCCCGTCACCGCGATGGCACACCAGCGATCGCCCGAGCAGCGATACGCCCCGTGCGGCGCGGCGTCGGGCTGCCGGTTGCCATTCCGATTCATCACCCGGTCGTTCACGGAGTAATCGAGGATTGATGGCGTCAGCCAGTGAACTGCGGCCTCAAACTGCGAGACGTCCAGGTACCGGCCTTCGCCCGTTCGACGCCGGTGGTCGAGCGCCGCCAGCAACAGCGGGACATTGAAGCGTGGCGCGATGAAGTCGGTGTAGGCGCTCAGATACCCCGGCTCATCCTCGGGCCAACCGGTCAGCTCATTGAATCCGGCCAGCGCCGCATAGTGTCCGCCGCCGCCCTTGCCATTCGCGTGCGGACCGTCCTGACCCTGCCCACTGCAGCTCAACACGATGGCGTCTGGGTTCAGCTCGCGCACCGCCTCAGGTCCCAGCCCCATCCGTTCCATCGCCCCGGCGGAGAAGTTGTTGAACACCACGTCGGCCCACTCGACCAGCCGACGCGCGATCGTCATCCCCGCCTCGGTCCCCAGGTCGAGATTGATCGCCCGGCCGCCGGTCCGTACCTGCGCGTATTCCCCGCAGCGCTCCCGATCCGGCACGTCATCCTGAAACGGTCCAACGATCCGCAACGAGTCCAGCCGAGCCGTGCTCTCGACGTGCACGACGTCGGCCCCGAAGTCCGAAAACGGCTTGATCGTTAGCGGACCGACCATGAACCAGCCGAAATCTGCGATCTTGATCCCCGCCAGCGGCTTCGCCGCGGATGAGGCGGACCCGACACCGTTCCGCCGCGCCGACCCGGCGCCCAGCCGGCCAAACACCTCGTCGTTGTCCGCGCCCAGCGCCGGCGCGGCGCGCGTCTCTGCCGGAATCGGGCCGTCGCCCCTGGCGATCGCGCCGGGCAAACGAATCCGCCGCCCCAGCTCGGGATGCTCCACGTCGCGCCACAACCCCCGCGCCTGCAACTGCGCGTTGGCCAGCGTGTCGGCCGATGTCGCCGACGGATACAGCAGGAAATCGTACGTGGTCGCCGCGTCGTACAGCTCGCGCTTGGTTCGACTAATGAACAGGTCGGCGAACAGTCGTCCCAGCGGCTCCCAGTCCTCCTTGGTCATCTTCTCCAGCGGCAGGTGCTCCCAGTCGACCGCTCGAAGCTCGCCGCCTTCGCCGATCTCGTCCACCCAGTCGAGGAACCCGCTCAGCCGCTGCATCGACCCCGGCCCAGCCGGACACAGCCAGATCACGTGGCCGTCGCGGCACTCCCACGTCCACGGCAGGTCCGCCCCGCCCACCGTCGGACGCTCTCTCCGATCAAGATTGCGCCCCGTCATGTCCCAGCTGCCGGTGATCTGGTACAGCCCTCTCGACGTCGCCTCCTGGATTGAGAGATCAACGTGTTGGCCCCGCCCGGTCAGATGGCGCTGAGTCAGCGCGATCAACGCGCCGATCACCGCGTCGCCGCCGGCGTGGAGGTACGACTGGTAGTCGTCGCTGATCTGGGCCGGAGGCCCCGTAGCCTCGCCCGAGATCGACATGTTGCCGCTCATCGCCCAGAAGACGATGTCCGTCGCTCGGTAGTCGCGATACGGCCCGCTCTGTCCGAATGGAGAAATCGAAACCAGGATCAGCGCGGGGTTGACCTCCGACAGTGCCTCATAGCCAAGCCCCAGCTCCTCCATCTGCCCGGGAGCGAACGACTCCAGCACCACATCGGCCGTCTCCGCCAGCCGCAGGAATCGTGCCCGCCCCGCCGCGTCCGAGAGGTCGACCGTGACGCTGCGTTTGTTCACGTTCCAGGCCAGCCAACGCAGACTCCGCTCCGGACCGGGAACATCGTCCACGAACGGTGGCCGCCGCCGGGCCGCATCTCCCTCCAACGGCTCCACCTTGATCACGTCCGCCCCCAGAT
>VXTH01000087.1:0-3109 GCA_009837565.1 Chloroflexota bacterium
AGGTCTGGTGCGCCCGCGGCAGCGCCGGGCCGTACTTCAGCACGATCTCGACGCATTCCTCGGGGTCGTCGGCGCAGACCGCCCAGCCCTTGGCCGAGGCGCGCAGGAATCGCGTCACGATGTCCTGGTTGTCTTCATCATCGAGCCATTCGCCCCGAGCCAGGAGCGCATCCTCAAGCGTGTTCGTGTCGTGGTCGCCAAAGTCGACCACGTGGAAGTCGCTGACCGGGTTGCCGGCTGCAATCAATTGCGCGAACTCGTTGTAGATCATCGCCGAGGCGAGATCGACCTGGCGCTCCAACAGGAGCTGCATGTCGAAGCCCTGACCGACCAGTTCGACCTGGTCGTCGCCCGAGCCCTCGGTCAGGCCGTACTTGTTTATCGTTGCTGAGACCATTTCATGTCCAGCCCACACGCCAAGCTTCTTGCCTCCCCATTGTTCGGGCGAGGTGATCCCGTCGTCGGCCCAGGAAACGAGCCGGTAGCCGGAGCGCTCGAAGACCTGCGCCACGGCCACCACGTCAATGCCCTGGTCACGCGCCGACAACACCACCGCGAACGGCTGAACCGCCAGTTCCGCGGCGCCCGCCGCGACCAGCTGCACCGGAAGGATGTCTGGGCCGCCCGGCTGAATCTCGACGTTCAGGTTCTCGTCCTCGTAGAAGCCCTTCTCCAGCGCCACGTAGTAGCCGGCGAACTGGGCCTGCACGACCCACTGCAGGACGATCTTGACGTCATCTGCCGGGCCTTCGGGCTCGTCGTCGCCGCCGCAGGCGGCCAGCACTCCTCCGAGGACGATGAACAGGGAAGCGATCAGATAGACAAGGTGAGAGGTTCGTGGTCGTGGCATTGAGCGCCGTCTCCTTCCGTCCGTTACGGGCGGTCGGAGACACGATCTAGTCACCAGGCTGCTCGAAATCGGACGCCGTGAGGCTAGTCCTTTGACATCGAGGTCTCAACCGCTCCGCCGATTGGACTCCGACGCAGGCACTCGCGGCGGGACGAGCGCATTAGACGCCGACTATTCTGGCGGCGTCGCTGGCCAGAATCCGACCCTCTCGCCATCAACCGCATCCGGTTACCATCAGAACATATGCGCTTACACAGTCCGGACACGACAGTCGACTTCGGTCAGTTTCCTCTGGAAGCGGCACATTCCTGCAATTTCGTGGACATTCCCGCTCAAAAGCTGACCAAATTGAGCCATTTCTGGACCAATCCAGAACAATCTGGACAAATCTGGACAAACCCGGACACCAATACGCACGATCCTCAGTCCTCGACGGAAGATCGCGCCACAGCCTGCGAAAATTTCCCCGTTCCCAGCCCCAATCCCCTTCCCGCAGCTCGTCGCGGGAGTGATCGGGGGTCGGAATCGGCTCTGACTCCGAGTTCCAGCTTCGGAACGGTGCGCGCGTCATGAGCCCCGCGCCCGAGCCGATTCGCAGCGCCGTCGTGGTCGGCGGCGGCAGCGCCGGATTCCTCGCAGCGCTGACGTTTCGGCGGATGCTGCCTCCGGTCAAACTGACTGTCGTCCACTCACCCGACATCCCGATCATCGGCGTCGGTGAGTCGACCACCCCTGCCGTACCCGTCCACCTGCACGAGCACCTCGGCATCGACCGCAACGAGTTCCACCGCGAGGTCCGCCCCAGCTGGAAGCTGGGTCTGCGCTTCGAGTGGGGCGCCAGGGACGTGCCCCACTTCAACTACACCTTCGACAGATACCTCGATCAGCGCATCGAAGGCCTCTCCCGCTGGAACGCCTTCTACTGCCTCCACGACATGCGCGACGCCAGCCCCTTCAACGCGATCATGGACCGCGACCGTTCCCCGGCGAACATACGCAACGGCCGTCTCTCGCTCGATCCGCGCGCGACGTATCACATCCCCAACGCCTCGTTCATTGACTACCTGGAACGCAAGTCGGTCGCCTCGGGAGCGGAGCTGATCGCCGACCAGGTCGTCAGCGTCGAACGCAACGAATCCGGCGGCGTCAAGTCACTCAGGCTTGCCGGCGGCCGCGAGCTCGAAGCGGACCTGTTCGTCGATTGCTCGGGCTTCGGCTCGCTGCTGCTGGGCAAGACGCTGGACGAGCCATACCTCTCCTATCGCGACGTGCTCTACTGCGACCGCGCCGTGGTCGGCTCGTGGTCGCGCGCCGACTTCCCCGAGGACGACACGATTCGTCCCTACACGACGATGACAACGATGAAGCACGGCTGGTGCTGGCGGATCGACTTCGAGGATCAGGTCACGCGCGGCTACGTCTACTCGTCGCAGTTCTGCTCCGAGGAGGAGGCGGAGTTCGAGTTGCGCGCGCTGCAACCGCAACTCGCCGGCGCCGACCTGCGCCTGCTCAAGTTCCCCTCGGGCCGCCGTGAACGCTACGTCGTCGAGAACGTCGTCGCGGTCGGCAACGCCTCCGGCTTCGTCGAACCGCTCGAAGCAACCTCGCTGCACCTGATCATTGAGCAGCTCTACAACCTCGCCTGGGCGCTGACCGACTCCGACGGCGTCATGACCGACTCCCTCCGATATCTACTCAACGAGCGTTTCGCTTCGACCTGGGATGATGTGCGCGATTTCCTTGCCCTGCACTACAAGTTCAACGAACACCAGGACACGCCCTTCTGGCGTCATTGCCGGGAGGAGTCGCCGCTCGGCCAGATCCAGGACATGGTCGACTGCTACGCCGAGGTCGGCCCCTCTCGGTTCCTGGCGCGACTGACTTCGAATGCCACCATCTTTGGCTATGCCGGTTACGCCTCGATGCTGCTCGGCCTGAGAGTGCCGACATCGCTCGAGCCCCAGCTGTCCCGCCGCGAACGCGAACGCTGGGACCAGTACCGCAAGTCCAACGCCGTCGCCGCCTCGCAGACGCTGCAGATGAGACAGGCGTTGAATCGGGCCTATCGGAGCTGAGTCAATCGGACCGCCGCCGGTTGGTTCGATGGGAGCTCGGACACATCACCCCGGTTGTCTCCCACCTCAATTGTCTCCCACCTCAATTGTCTCTTCGTGAACGCGGCTGCTAGGCTCACTCGCAGCAGTATTCGTCCAGGTGCCCGTCCCGGGAGAATAGGGAAGTCGGTGAGATTCCGACGCG
>VXTH01000001.1:0-2491 GCA_009837565.1 Chloroflexota bacterium
TCCGCTCAAGCTGGGCGAGGCGGCGGAGCTGCATCTCGAGCACGGCCTGGGCCTGGCGCTGGGACAGGTCGAATGGATCCTCTTTCAGCCGATCGCGGGCCGCTTCGGCGGACTCGGCGGCGCGAATCGCGGCGATGATGGCGTCGATGCTGTCGATCGCCTTGAGCAGTCCTTCGACGATGTGATGCCGATCGCGTGCCTTCTCGAGATCGAACTCGGTCCGCCGCGTGATGATCTGTCGGCGGTGGCGAATGAACTCGCGCAGCAGCTGGTAGAGCGTCAGCGTGCGCGGACGGCCGTCGACGAGCGCGACGAAGTTGCCGCTGTACTGCGCCTGGAGGGCGGTCGACTTGTAGAGCTGGGCGAGGATCGTCTGGTAGTGGCCGTCCCTGGTCAGCTCGACCACCAAGCGCATGCCGTGGCGGTCGGACTCGTCGCGCAGGTCGCGGATGCCCTCGATTTTCTTGTCTCGGACCTGTGCCGCAATCTGCTCGATGATCCTGACCTTGTTGGTCTGGTAGGGAATCTCGGTAAAGACGATCTGGACGCGATTGCCTGTGGTCGTTTCCTCGAGGTGCTGCTGGGCCCGGACGGTGAATCCGCCGCGACCGGTACCGTACATCCGCCGCAGGTCTTCCCGGTCTTCGCCGGCGAAGATGCTGCCGGCCGTGGGGAAATCAGGACCCTGGATGTGCTGCAGCACATCATCCAGCGTGGCGGCGTCGTTGGTCAGCAGCGTCTTGACGGCCTCGCCGAGCTCGGCCAGATTGTGCGGCGGAATGTCGCAGGCCATGGCGACGGCGATGCCGGTGGCGCCGTTGAGCAGCAGGTTGGGCGCGCGGCCGGGGAGCACGGTCGGTTCGTTGAGCGATTCGTCGAAGTTGGGGGCGAAGTCGACGGTGTTCTTGTCCAGGTCTGCAAGTAGCTCCTCGGCGATCCGCGAGAGCCGCGCTTCGGTATAACGCATGGCGGCGGGTGGATCGTTATCAATTGATCCAAAATTTCCCTGACCATCTACTAACGTATGACGCAAAGAGAAGTCCTGGGCCATACGTACCATTGCGTCATACACGGGTTGGTCGGAGTGTGGATGATACTTACCAAGCACTTCGCCAACAATACGAGCGGACTTACGATGCGGTTGATTGGCCCGCATGCCGAGATCGTCCATTGCGTAGAGAATGCGTCGCTGGACCGGCTTCAGCCCGTCACGTACATCCGGTAGGGCGCGCGAGACGATCACGCTCATCGCGTAATCGAGATATGAGGAACTCATCTCCTCGACGAGGGTACGGATGGGCTGCTCCGGCGCCGTCTGTTCAGTAACCAAGCGTGGGCTCCAGCGATGGTGTTGTGCTCATTATGCTAACAGATTTCGCTCATAATTTCTTGTGATATCGCGTGATGTTCGGCTGTCCGGGGTACCTCGATCCAATCGCTCGGCAGCTCATTTTCCGTCGACTCCAACGGGTCAAGTTGCGGCTCCACCGGTGGTCGGTACACATCCAACCAGACGGGGAAGCCGTCGCGGCGCAACAGGGAATCGAACCACCATCCGTAGATCGCGGCCGGCCGGCGCAGTGGAGCGGGAATGATTGCGGACTGCGCCAGTGACGAGCCTCCGACCAGTGCATATCGCGACCCCTCGGTCGACGAGATGACGTTGAGCTGTTCGAGCGTGAGCCATTGAAGCCAGGTGAGGCAGACCGCGCCCGGCCTCGAGGTCAGGGTGACCGGCACGTATCCCTTGCGCGAGCGGACGGGACAGTAGGCCACATCGAAATTGGCCAGAATCGCCGGTACGGTCGGAATTCCCTGCAGGTCCGCCGGCGTTCCTGACAGCTTGTCCGATAATTGTCTGGGGTACGCGTTGCTGCCGACCGCCAGGACCGCAATTCGGTTCGTCGTATCGAACTGCGAGCGAAGCGGCCACGTCTTGCCTGCGCGATACATGTAGGGGCCGCGATTGATCCGGTTGCGAGCGTCGGGGTAGAGGGACGGTACCTCGGCCAGGCTCGGCCACGTGGCGACGGGCGACGATCTGCGCATGCAGTGACTCTACTTCGCAACTGCCCGTAGTCCGATGCGCGGGTAGCCTCACCTGCACGGGCTGAACGGGAGCGGCCGAGAGGGAGAGATTGGCGATGATGCGATACCGCAAGCTGGGACGTACGGGGCTGGTCGTTTCCGAGATCGGTCTGGGCGGCGGCGGGATTGGGCACGTCTGGGGCGAAACCACGGACGAGGAGATTGCAGAGACGATCACCTTCGCGATGGCGGAAGGCATCAACTTCTACGACGTCGCTCCGAGCTATGGAGACGGGGCGGCCGAGCGCAATCTGGGCCGCGCCTTGCTTGAAGCTCCGCAGGGGCGCGGACACGACATGCTGGTGGCGACGAAGGTCTCACTGAGCGAAGACGATCTGGCCGACATTCCCGCAGCAGTGGAGCGCGGCATCCACGAGTCGCTGGAACGCCTGCGGCGTGAGCG
>VXTH01000001.1:2501-3104 GCA_009837565.1 Chloroflexota bacterium
ACCTCTTCCAGCTGCACAACACGATCACCCCGGTGCGGGGGCAATACCGACGCTCGGTTTCGGTCGCCGATGCGATGCTCGCCGTTGACACGCTGCATCGACTCAAGCAGGACGGCTTGACTCGTTACGTGGGCATCACCGGAATGGGCGACGGCGGCTCCGTCCGAACGGTGTTGCGCGAGGGCTCGCTGGACACCGTGCAGTGCTACTACAACCTGCTCAACGACTCGAACGCCAGACCCTTGCCGGAAGGATCGTCGCTGCACAACCATGGCCAGCTGCTGCCGCTGGCCGAGGAGCTGGGCATCGGCGTAATCGGCATTCGCAACCTCGCGGCCGGGGCGCTGAGCGACTCGATTGATCGCACGGTGCCGTCCGACTCGCTCGTCGCGGTGGACTTCAAGCGGGCCCGGACGCTGCGTTTCCTGGAGCGGGAGGGAGTGCCGCTGTCTCGCTGGTCGGCACGATTCGCGCTGCAACCGGCCGCTGTCTCGACGGTCGTTCCGGGAGTCAAGAATCGAGCGGAACTCGAAGATCAGATCGCCGCGGTCGACCTGGACGACCTCTCGGACGCCGACCTGGGCACGCTGGACACACTGAGAG
>VXTH01000183.1:0-3073 GCA_009837565.1 Chloroflexota bacterium
GACGGGATCACGTACGGCAAGGGCGCGGCGGTGCTGAAGCAGCTCGTGGCGTTCCTGGGCGCGGACGGCTTCCGCGACGGGATGCGCGACTACTTCCAGACGCACGCCTGGGGCAACACGACGCTGGCCGACTTCCTTGCCGCGCTCGAGCGAGGCTCGGGACGCGAACTGGGTCCTTGGTCTGAGGCCTGGCTGGAGACGGCCGGCGTCAATACGATTGCGCCACAGTGGGACGTTGCTGAGGGATCGGTCAATTCGTTCACGATCCAGCAGACGGCGCCGGCCGAGCATCCGACGCTGCGCCCGCACCGAACCGAGATCGCGGTCTACGACCGCTCGGACGACGGTCCGCGACTGCGTGATGCGCAGCCGGTCGATATCGACGGGGCATCGACGGTGATCGAGGAGCTGTCGGGCGCGGCTGCGCCGGCGGCGGTGTTCCCGAATCATGACGATCACGCCTTTGCCAAGATTGCGCTGGACGAGCGCACGCTGGCGTTTGTGCAGGAAGAACTGGATCGATTCCCCGATGGGTTCCAGCGGCTGTTGCTGTGGCACACGCTGTGGGACATGGTCAGGGACCAGCAATTCTCGGCGGCGGATTATGCGGCGCTGGCGACCGACAAACTGGCCTCGGAGCGCACGCTGGAGATTGCTCAGACGGTGGCGTACAACGCGCTGCACGCGGTGAGCTCGTATCTGCCCGATGAGATGCGCCTTGCGAGTGCGGCAGGGCTCTACGCGTTCGCGCGTGCACAGCTGTTCTCGGCAACCGAGCAGGATTTCCGGATCATGTGGTCGCGGGTGATGCTCGGCGCGGCCCAGAGCGTGGAGCACATCGGCGAGGCGCTGACGCTGGTCGACGATGGCACGGGGATTAGCGGATTCGAACTGGATCAGGACATGCGCTGGTCGCTGGTGACCAAGGCGACGGCGTACGGCGTCGAGGGCGGATTCGAACGGCTCGACGCTGAGCTGGAGCGTGATGGATCGGACCGTGGGCGTCGCGCAGCGGAGCAGATTCGCACGTCGCGGGCCGACGCCGCGGTCAAGGCGGAAGCGTGGACACGGTATCAGGAGGACACGGAGGCGTCGCTGCAGATGCTGACCGCGTCGATGCACGGCTTCTGGTGGAAGCCCCAGGCCGAACTGCTTGAGGGATACACGGACCGATTCTTCGATGAGGTGCGGTCGGTGTTCGACAAGCGGGACAAAGAGTACGCGTCGCGCTTCTTCGGAGCGATGTATCCGGGTCAGATGGCGCCGTCCGATCACTTGATTGAGCGATCGGAGGCTCTGCTGGAAGAGTTGGGCGACGATCTGGTCATCCTGTCGCGTCCTCTGCGAGAGGCGTTGGACGAGGCGAAGCGAGCTCGGGCCTGTCGGGCGTTTGCCGTCGCGCAGGATGGGAGCTGATCGTGCAGATTGCTGCTTGTTACACGTACCCGGTCAAAGGGATGACGACTCACTCGATGGCTTCGCTGGAGCTTCGGCCGGGGGAATCGGTTGTGGGGGACCGGGCGTTCATCTTTGCGTTTGGGAACGCGGAGCCTTCAGGATCGGTTGGCTGGGTCTCGAAGCGTCATTCCGTGACCATGCTCAATACGCCCTACCTGGCCTGGATCGAATCGGGCTGGGATCCTGAGGCGCGCGTGTTGTCGGTGACGGTCAAGGGACAGACCAGGACGGCGGAGGTGGACGACCAGGCTTCGCGGATGGAGCTGTCGGACTGGATGACCGATGTCGTGCTGGGCTTGCCCGAGAATCCGCTGCGCGGGCGGCCGGAGCACGAGCCGCTGCGGCTGCTGGGCGACGGTGAGGCGCGATTCACTGATCGCGGTCCGACGCAGATTTCGCTGGGCGGACTGTCGTCGCTGGCCGATCTGTCGGAGAAGGCGGGTGTGGATGTCCATATGCGCCGGTTCCGGCTGAATTTCTCGGTGGACGGCGCCGACAAGTGGGGTGAGTTCGATTGGGTCGGCAAACGGGTCCGGATTGGTGACTCGGTTGAGATCGACGTGACCGCGCCGATTCAGCGCTGCAATGCGGTCAACGCGTCGCCGACCGGCGAGGGCCGCGACATGGACCTGATGAAGGTGCTGAATGCCGAATATGGCCACCTTGACTTCGGTGTCGAGGCGAACGTGATCGTCGGCGGCGAGGTGCGGATTGGGGACGAGATGACGGTCGTGGCATAGCGTCCGGAGAGGCCGCTGCATCGCGTACGCTTGCGGCCATGGAGCGCTTTCCGGAGCAGTCGTGGGATCCGCTGGACGAGCGGGTGACGGCGTGGCTGGCTTCTTCCACAGTGACGGACGGGGCTCGGATTCCGTATGCGTCGAACTACGTGTTTCTGCTGGAACTGCAGCACAATGACGCGCCGGGCTTCGGCTACGCGGTGTACAAGCCGGGCAAGGGGGAGAACCCGCTGTGGGACTTCCCGCCCAATCTGTACCGGCGGGAAGTGGCGGCCTATCAGCTGTCTGCAGCGCTGAGTTGGGACCTGATTCCTCCGACGATCGAGCGGGGGGAGGGGATGGAGTACGGCGTCGGATCGCTGCAGGCGTACATCCCGACCGACTACAGCCGGACGTTCTTCGAGCTGCGCGAGCAGTACGCGGACGACATGCGCAAGTTCGCCGTGTTCGACTGGATTGCCAACAACGCCGACCGCAAGGGCGGGCACATCCTCAAAGGGAATGGCGATCAGTTGTGGGGGATTGACAACGGACTGTCGTTTCACCAGGAAGAGAAGTTGCGGACCGTGATCTGGGATTACGCGGGCGAGTCAATCGCACCCGGTTTGATCGCGGACGTCGAGGAGTTGATTCCCCGTCTCGAGAGCGCAGGTGAAGCGGCAGCGCGACTCTCGGGACTGTTGAGCGACGGCGAGATCGACGTGTTGCGGCGGCGTGCGGAACGGGTTGTGGAGGAAGGGCGATTGCCGGACCCGCCAACCGGTCGTCGTTCGTATCCATGGCCGCTGGTTTGAGAGGAACGCTCAGATGAGCAATCGAGCGCTGGAAGGACTGCTGGTCGTCGACCTGAGCTCCGGGTTGGGCGGGGCGTACTG
>VXTH01000105.1:0-3067 GCA_009837565.1 Chloroflexota bacterium
TGCGCCGTAGTCACTTGACCTGCGCTACGCCACGCGCATGCACTGCTGAACGAAAGCCAGTCCCCGAGGTAGTTGCGCACCTCGAGGCTCCCGTTCGTGCCGCGCGCCGCGCTGTTCCAGCCCCCGATCGAGTCGAGGGCCAAGCGCAGTCATCTCTGCATGTTGTCAGAACCACACACGTACCTCCCGCGCCCGTCCGGCTGCGCAAGCAACCAGTCGTCGCGAGAGTTTCCCGCAGCCCCCCTGATGTCGATGGAATTCGGCGCCATCGCCGATTTCCGGGGGGATGCTGTGGACGCATCTCAATCACTATGTCCCTTGTAAAGGCGCATCCCGAGGTCGGTCGCCCCGCGTCTGAGCGGGGACTGCTGAACAAGGGGTGCAAGAAGCAATCTTACCCGTGCGCAGAATCGCCTGTCAACAAGCTGTTTACAGTCTCGGACGGCCGTTGGTGGGGCGACGGTGGGTGTACTCCGCCATCCTGCAACCGCCGCTCGGCCGCCGTTCACGGAACGGATCGGCGCGACGGAGAGGAATCTTCGGCTAGCCGGGCGTGATCGCCCGTCCTGGACTGAAGATCGTGCGTTCGGGGGTCTCGATTTGTCCAGATTTGTCCAGATCTGTCTGGATTCGCCCAGACGTGTGTCAGTTTGGTCAGATTTCGTCCAGGCAAATCCACTCAATCACGGGATTCCGCAGCTCCGGCAGGACGCTGAGCGACCGCGACGGTCGAGACCGGGACCCTGAGCGTCCGTCCGTGCTGATCGTCTCCGGGTTCCGCCGCCAGCACAGACGGCGGAACCGGGCCGCGATTGCGGTCACGCCGGGCCCTAGAGAATCCGGTGCTCGTGCGGGCGCCGGAAGAGCTCGTAGTACGGAGTGACGGTCCAGCCGGGAGGGTTGACCGCGTCGATGCGCTCGCGGTCTTCGTCGGTGATCTCGACATCGGCGGCGCCGAGATTGTCCTCCAGCTGCTCAATCGTGCGTGGTCCGATGATCGGACTGGTAACCCCGGGCTGCTGCTCGCACCAGGCCACAGCGAGCTGCGAGAGGGTGCAGCCCTTGTCCTGAGCGATTGGTGTCAATTCTTCGATGACGTCGAAGACGCCGTCGGTGACTCGCTGTTGTTGTTGCGGATTGAGCGCGTAACGCCCGTCGGCCGGCAGCGGCTCGCCTCGCTGGTAGCGACCGCTGAGCAGGCCGCCGCCCAGCGGTCCCCAGGGAATCACGGCGATGCCGAAGGTGCGGGCCGTGGGCAGCAGTTCACTTTCGACTCGGCGGTCGAGCAGGTTGTAGGCGGGTTGCTCGCAGACGACGCGGTTCAGTCCCAGTTCCTTCGCCACCCAGAGCGACTCGACCAGTTCCCAGCCGGCGAAGTTGCTGGTCCCGATGTAGCGCACCTTGCCGTCGCGGATCAGGTCGTCGAGCGCGCGCAGCGTCTCGTCGATCGGGATGTCGGCCTGCGGCCGGTGGAGCTGGTAGAGGTCGATGTAGTCGGTCTGCAGCCGACGCAAACTGGCCTCGCACTGCTCGATGATGTGTCGCCGGCTGTTGCCGCGGGCGTTGGGATCCTCGGCGTCCATCTGGCCGTGGACCTTGGTCGCCAGGACGACGTTGTGCCGCTGCCCGTTGCGCTTGAGCGCCTCGCCGGTGATCTCTTCGCTGCGGCCAAGGGCGTAGACGTTGGCGGTGTCGATGAAGTTGATCCCGGCGTCGAGCGCGCGGTCGATGATCGCATAGGACTCTTCCGGTTCGGTGCGCCGACCAAACATCATGCAGCCCAGACACAGGCTGGAGACCTGCACGCCGGTCCGTCCGAGTGATCTGATTTCCATGTACGACTCCTTGAGCTACGCCACGAGCGCGGCGGCCTTGACCAGGTTGCGCATCAGCCGGATCGCTTCGTCGTGCGGGACCCGGCCGACGCCGCAGCTGGTCGACACCAGCAGTCGCTCCGGCGGAATCACGTCCGCGAGTTGTTCGATCTTCTCGCGCAGTTCGGTCACCGGGGCGGGCCTCGACTTGACGTCGGCGATGCCGGCGATGATCTGCATGCTCTCGGGAAGCTCGGCAAGCAGCCCGTGTTCCTCCCATTGTCCGGAGTAGGAACACTCGACGTGGACGCGGTCGACGACGCCGTCGAGTTGCTGGATGAAGGGGATCAACGCGCGCAGGTTCTGCACCTCGATCGACGGTTTGCGGGCGATGTCCCCGAGGCAGAAGTGGATCGTCCTGGTGATGCCAGAGGCGGGCTCGAGCGGCTCTCTGACCAGCGAGAGCAGTGCGTCGGCGGCTTCGCGCCCGGAGACCAGGTTGATCGCCTCACCGGGCGCGTCTAGCTGGACTTCCTGCAGTCCGTTGCCGACCATGTCGGCGATCTCGTCCTGGACAACCTCGATCAGATCGTTCATGTGCCCGGACTCGCTTGCCTCGTCGTCAACGACGAATCCGCCGCCGATGGTCAAGGGAGAGGGCACGGAGGCCTTGTCCAGCCGAGGCTCGATTTCGCGCTCGCGTCGCCAGGCTTTGGCGTGTCCGGTGCCGCGAGGCGCGGTCACCTTGCCGACCACCCGATAACGTCCGACACCTTGCTGTCCCTTGGAGGTAACCCGCGGCGCGAGCGTTTCCAGGCCGCCGAGTCGCGGAGGAATGTGATGGAGAAAGTCCGGAGCGAAGACCTCGCCGCCCATGATCTGGTCGAGCCCGCAGGCGATCTGCTCGTCCATGGCGATCCGGGCGGCGGTTTGCAGGACGCCATCGGCCTGCTCGTCGGAGAGTTCGCCGGCGTAATAGCGCTTGAGCTCCAGTCGCTGACCGAACGGAATCGGCCAGGATCCGACGACGGTCGTGCGGATCGGCATGACGGTCTCCTCAGCAGTTCACACCGCGTCCGCATAGACGCGAAAGCCGTAGTCGTTGTAGCGGTAGCCGGGCAACAGGCTGGAGCGGGCGCTGACGCGGGTGAACTTGATTCGATGCCGCCACGAGCCGCCGCGGCTGGCGCGCCGCATGCCGCTGACCGGCCCGCCGGGTGCGAACCGCGGCGAGACGAGGTAGTAGCTGCGGT
>VXTH01000073.1:0-3055 GCA_009837565.1 Chloroflexota bacterium
AAGATAGTCACCCCGGTCTTGGGGTCGCCTTGCAGGATCGAGTGGTTAATCGCCGATCGTCCTCGTTGCTTCGGGAAGATCGACGGGTGGTACTGGATCGTCTTGAGTGGCGGGAAGTCGAGGACTCTCGACGGGATGATCTGGGTGACGAAGGCCATCACGTTGAGGTCGGGTTTCGTCGCCTCATACTGCGCGACCACATCCTCATCGACGACACCGCGGCGCTGCCAGCGTCGCGGTTGTACCAGCGTGATACTCGCGTCGCGAGCGGCTTGAGCCAGCGGGTCGGGCCGGCCGCCTTCGCGCTCGGGCGGGGTAAACACGCCGACGATCTCGTGACCGTCGTCAACCAGTCGCTCGAAGACGGCCGCTCCAAACGGCGCCTGTCCAATCAGTGCGATACGCATGTGGCGTCCTCCCCTGTTTCAACACGGCCGGATCGGGCCTGTCAGTCAGTTGCGCGCCAGATTCGCGGCCGCTTACTGGCAATGATGTCGTTGAACGTAGTGATCGAGATTCTTCTCAGGGCAATCTTGATGAGTGCGGGAGCGCGCAAGTCGGGACCGAAGAAATCGTCGACGGCATAGGGAAAATGCGCCGCGACGGCGGCGATTTCGGCTTCTTCCTCGGTGACGTCGGCGACGCCGGTGAGATTGAGATGGTGAAAGTCCACGCTCCAGTGGAGCAGTTCGACGCGTTCGTTGGTGCGTATCTGTTCCAGCTTCGGCGTCTGCACGGAGGTCAGCACGTAGGCGTGCAATCCCACGTAGGCGGGCGCGACGGGGCGCACATGAGGCTGCAGGCCTTCGGTGGTCGCCAACAACCCGATCGGCGCGCTCTTGATGATTTCCTGGGCCTCCGGCCAGAAGTCAGGCAAGCGGGAGACTGCCTCGACCGGCCGATCCAGTTCTTGCGTCACGTGGCCTCCGAAACGCGCACGATGACGGGCGCGCGGATATTGATCGCAGGGTAACTGCTAGTCCAGCGATTCCGGATCGCCGGGATCGACTTCGTCGATCTGGCCATCGCGCATCAGGAACAGCCGTCCCGCGCGACGGGCGATTTCCAGGTTGTGTGTGACCATGACAATGGTCTGACCGGCCCGGTTGAGTTCTTCGAGCAGGCTGACGATCTCCCGGCCGGTTTGCGAATCGAGGTTGCCGGTCGGTTCGTCGGCGAGGATGACGTCCGGCTCGTTGGCCAGAGCGCGGGCAATCGCCACGCGCTGCCGTTCGCCCCCGGACAGCTGTAACGGTCGGTGTTCCAGGCGTTCAGCCAGGCCGACCGCCGACAGGAGTTCCTCAGCCCGCGCCCGTCGCTTGCGCCGAGGAAATCCCGCCAGCGTTAGGGCGATCTCGACGTTTTGGCGGGCGGTCAGCATTTGCAACAGGTTGAACGCCTGGAAGACGAAGCCCAGCGTCCGAAGTCGGAGCGCCGCTCGTTGTTCGCGTCCGAGATCCTGAGCGACCCTGTTCTGGACACGCACTTCTCCGGCAGTCGGCGAATCGACCAGACCCAACAGTTGCAGCAACGTCGATTTTCCAGACCCGGACGGTCCGGCAATGGCGATGAAGTCGCCCTGGTGGATGTCCAGGGTGAGTGGACGCAGGGCGTGGATCGTCTGCTCGCCGAGCCTGTAGATGCGCTCCAGGTTCTTGACCGAGATCAGTGGTGTCCGGCCTTCTCGCGTATTCGCGGGAGCCTCGGTCGGAGCGTCGCTCACCTGACGGTCCTCATTCGTAGCGCAGGGCGATGATCGGGTCGACCTGCACCGCTCGCCAGGCTGGCATCAGCGCCGCGACCATCGAACAGAGGCTGAGGATTCCTGCGGCGCCCCACTCGATCTCCCGTGAGCGCAGGCCGGCGGCATCGGGACCGAGCGCCTTGCTGATCACCACCCTCGACATCGGCACGCCGACCATCGACCCGGCAACGGCAAAGCCGGCCGACTCCGACAGAATCAGCGAGAGCAACGCTCGCCGAGGCGCCCCAATCGCCCTGAGCGTGCCCAGTTCGCGAGTTCGCTCGAGTACGGACACAAACATCACGATCGCGATCAGCAACGCGGCGACCGATACCGAAGTCCAACGAACCACGTCAAAGAGCTGGTTGACTCGATCGAGCAGCTTGCGGGCGTTCTCGGCCAGTTGCCGGTCGGAGATGACCATCAACTCCTCGTGTTCCGACTCAATCACTTCCTGCAGCGGATCGATGTCCGACGCCCGTTTGGGCGAAACCAGCAGCGCCGTAACCGAGTCGGGAGATTGCAGCACGCACTGCGCGTCTTCCAGCGGAACCAGCACAGCCGAGCGCAGGAGCTGGTTCGTTTCAGGCTCGATGATGCCCTGAACCTCGAACTCCGTGCCCCGCACCACAATCCTGCTGCCCAGCGCGGCGAGCGCGAGCGGGCCGACCGGCGTTGGCACCTCTGTGGTCGCCGTCGCGGCCCTGGCGAAATGGCGCGCGGCCAGGACGCCCAGAATGGCCGGCGGTGCGTGGCCGGTTCCGTTCTGCGAGGGAAATCGGCAGCGGCCGGCGATGGCGTCTGCGCCGTTGAGGAAGACGTCCTCCTTGCCTGGTTCAATGCCGACGAGCAGCGCCTCCGGCGGCGCCGTCGGGTACGGCGGCGGCGCCAGCGCGGCAAACGACACCTTTGTCGAGCGCTCCTGGTCCACCGCCGGTCGCGAGATCACGTCGTTCGCCTCGGTCATCGAGATGGTGGAGGAAATCGGTGGCCATTCGATCCCCGAGAGTCCGGTCAGGCCGCGCGACTGGACGAAGAGCACGCCGGTGAATCGCTGCACCTGGAGATCGAGGTCTTCTGTGATGAATCGCATCACCGTGGTGACCACGATGTAGAGGTTGACGCAGACGCCGAAGCCGAGGACGGTCAACGCGCTGCGGAGCTTCTTGGTCAGCAGCTGTTGAATCGCAAGCGTGAACATCGGGTGTAGCGTATCCCCGAATGAGCGCGAGACCCAATGGGCGGATCAGTTGCCGACGAAGATGCCGCCGTCGGGATGCAGTATCTGTCCGGTGATGTAGCCGGCCTGGT
>VXTH01000054.1:0-3046 GCA_009837565.1 Chloroflexota bacterium
CCGACCTGCGCCAGGTCGCCGATCGTTACATCGACATCGCCCAGTACGCGGATCAACTCCGCGACTGAGCGCCGCGCTCGGCTATTCGGGGGCGAAGTATCGCGCCCCGTCTCGCCGGGCCGCGCGTCCCAATCCTGGGAAGTTGAAGTGACCTGAAGCGATCAGGGCGTTTTCGGCTTCGATCTGGTCGAACAGCATGTGCCGGCTGGCGGTCGAGTCCGTCGTGTTGACATCGGCGCCCGGGCACCAATCGGTCTCCGTGAGTTGCACCAGATGGTGGGCGGCATCGCCGATCACGTAGGCCTTCTCGCCCCCGCTGTTGACGGCGAACGCCACATGCCCGGGAGTGTGACCGGGCGTCGACACGGTAACTACCTCCGACGTCAGGACGTGCTCACCCTCGACGAAGTCGACCAATCCGGCATCGACGATCGGGCTGAGCACATTGTCATAGCCCGCGCCTTCCCTGAGCTCATCGCTACTGGTCCAATAGTCCCACTCGGCCTGCTGGATGATGTGTCGGGCATTGGGGAACTGCGGAACAGGCGTCCCGTCGTTGTCCCACGTATTCCAGCCGGTGTGGTCGAAGTGCAGGTGGGAGAAGGCGACGACATCAATGTCGTTCGGGGAGACGCCTGCCTCTGCCATCACGGTCGGGAGCGCCGGCGGTTCCTTGAGCGGCATCATCGTCGGGCGTCCGCCGATGCCCGAGTCGACCAGAATCGTCCTGCCTTCGGAGATCACGATCCAGGCGCCCAGGTTGAGCGTCAAGTGACCCTCCTCGGTGAGCAGGTCGCGGTAGCCGTCCCAGTCCGAGTCAGTGGTCTTGTTGAAAAACGCAGTGGGCGGCATCGTCGCCCACGAGTCCTGAACGGCGATCATTGTCGCGCCGCCAACTTCTACCTTGTGGAACCGTCCCATGATCGCCGCCTCTCCAGGATCTGCGCAGCGTTGTCCGCGCCGTTTGCGCGGACTGCCCTGACTGCGCTAGGGAGGCTAACGGATTAGCGGTTGCCGGCCGCGTCGCCGAGTCGGTAGGACTGGTCCAGCAGTTCGATCGCGTGAGTGGATCGAGGCATCATCTGGGAGTCGTCGTCAAAACGCGAAATACCGGCGTCGAGCTGCAACATGCATCCCGGGTTGGCCGTGCAAACCTGCTCGGCGCCGGTTGAGAGCACGTCTTCCATCTTCTCGGCCAGCACCCGTTTCGAGATATCGCTCTGTACCACCGAGTAGATCCCGGCGGAGCCGCAACACTTGTCGGGCTTGCGCATCTCGCTCAGGGTTAGCCCCGGAATGCTGCGCAGGACGTCCCGTGGGGCGCTACGAACATTCTGGGCATGCGAGAGGTGACAGGAATCCTGGTAGGTGACGGTTCGTTCGACTCGACCTTCTGGGGCGGCAAAGCCGATTTGCACGAGATACTCGTGCACATCACGAACGCGCGCCGCAAACGCCTTCGCTCGTTCCGAGTATGCGGTGTCGTTGCGGAGCAGGTGACCGTACTCCTTCAGGTGCGACCCGCAGCCCGCAGCATTGATCAGGATGGCGTCGGGCAGGTCCGCCGACTCGGGCGTGATGGCGTCGATGTTTCGTCGGGCCAGGTCGCGCGCTGCTTCCACGTCGCCGCCGTGGGCGTGCAGGGCGCCGCAACAGACCTGCGCGTCCGGAGCGTCAACAGCGACGCCGTTTCGCGTGAAGACGCGAACGGTGGCGCGGTGGGTCTCCGGGTAGGCCAGCGGCATCATGCAGCCGGTAATCAATGACGCTCGCGCGCGAACGGGCGCCGTCGGCTTGACTTGAGAGGCCTCGTTGTTTGTGTAGAAGGGGTTGTCGGCGACCGGCGATAGCGAGTCGATGTCCGCGAGCCGTGGCGAGAGCCTTGCCAACAAGCCAGTCTTCCTCACCAGCGCCTGGAGTCCTGTCCGCTGGTAGAGCTTCAATCCGTACCCGGCCAGTCGCATGCGCCCGGGATACGGGAAGAGTCCATGCATGATCAGCCGCCAGAAGACGCGCTGTCGGCGGGGCCACTTGTTCTGCGCAAAGGCCTCGGCGCGAGTCGCTTCCATCAGGCGTCCGTACGGCACTTTCGATGGACAGGCGGTCTCGCAGGCGCGGCACTGGAGGCACTGATCGAAGTGCTGCTGCACGCGCGGCGACCACTCGATCCGTCCGTCGTCGAGTCCCCGCATCAGGGCGATCCTGCCACGCGGAGAGTCGGTCTCGACGCCCAGGTCGTGATAGGTCGGGCAGGCATTGAGACAGAATCCGCAGTGGACGCACAGGCCCAGTTCGCCGGCGTCCGGCCGATCCTCGGTCATCCAAATCGATTCACTGTCGAGGGGCGACGGAGCGATGGTCATGGAAGCAGCTTAGATTCCATCAACGAAACGACCGGGACTGAGGATTCCCGTTGGGTCGAACTGTGCCTTGACGTTGTGCATCAGTCGGGCGCCGGGACCGGCGGGTCCCCAGACATCGACTGCGCGCTTCAGCTCGAGCGGGCCTGACTCGATGGTCAGTCTTCCCTGGAGAGGGCCGAGAAGAGTTCGCAAGGTCTTCACCGTGTCGGCGTCGACGGTTGGCACATCGACCAACATCAATCCCGAATCGGCCGCGGCGACCCAGGACGTCACTTCCGGCAGATGGTCGGCGAGGATCCGTTGCCCCCGCGGCAGATTGGCCGGAGGGAGGCCCAATCGCAGCCTGACACAAGCTTCAGTGGTCTGGAGCTCCAGATCTGCAACTGCTTGCCAGGTTTCAACGATCGCGGTCGTGGTCCGTTCCGGACTGTCGATTCCGGCATCGCGAACGGCACGCAGCGCCTGAGCCAGCACCTCGGATGCGGCGGATTCCAGTCCGTTTGCTCGGAGCAGGATCGCCGGCTGATCGTGGAGCACCTTGGCGCCAAGGTCGTGTGCATTGGCCGAGGCTCCGGCCGAGAGCGCCACGCATCCATTGAGAAACGGCGCTGCATTGGCTGCCGCCCGCGCCGCAGCCGGCCAGCGACCAGATTGTGGCGCTCAACGCTCCGAGCCTTGAGTCC
>VXTH01000185.1:0-3041 GCA_009837565.1 Chloroflexota bacterium
CGCCCCCAGCGTGACCAACCAACCGGCCCATCCTGCCCAACCCAATTGGAGCATCTTCATCGGTCGGCGTCCGCTCGAATGGCGTCGGCGACGGCTTCGCCGAGTTGGGCCTGGGACTCGGGGATGATCACGATGCCGGTGGTGATGAAGGTGTTGACGTTGTCGTCGGTGCCGCCGACGACGATGTAGTCACCGGGCTGGACGTCGTCGGTCCAGATGGGGAGCATGGCTTCGACGATCGAGTCGTCGCTGAAGTTGATGGTTCGGAGGGCGTCGCCGACGCGGATCACCCAGCCGCCGTCGGCTCGTTCGGTGACGAACCCGCTGAGGTCGCCGGCGGGGGCGCCGTCGCTGCCGATCCGGCGTTGTTGTTCGACCTCGTAGACCTGCACGACATCCCGCTGCTCGGGCGCGCCCCACTGGAATCCGGCGCCGAGGGCGGCGGCGAAGACGATCCCGGCGAGCGGGATGATCAGGAGACGTGAGGCGTAGCCGCTGAGTCGTTCGCGCACAGGCGATGGCCCTCACCCCTGCCCCCCGCCTTCGCGGGGGCAGGCTCTCTCCCAGAGGGAGAGGGGATTTACAGACCTCCCCCGCCGTCTATTGGGGGGAGAGGAAGATCAGAGAGGGCGGACCGGAGTCCGCCCTCTCTGGTTGGTTCGCGGACTTCTCCGTTAGACGGAGAGCGCGTCGGCGACGTCGCTGAGTCCGATTGACTCGAGCTTTTCACGGCTGGGGAGACAGGTCTCGGTGTCCCAGTCGCAGGCGTTGAGGAAATCGGTCTCGAGGGTTTCGATGTCGAGGATGACATCGGCCAGCGGGCCGGTCTTCTGGACGGTGCCCTCGCCGCCCCAGAGGCGCGGCGGCGCGAAGCGCTCGCGCGGGTTGTCGCCCTCGCGGACGGTGAAGGCCATGCGCAGGTTGGAGATGCGCTCGCCAGCGAGCTGCAGGTCTTCGCCGCTGAGGTCCCAGCCGGTGACGGCGTTGATCCACTGCGGGAAGCGGTCGGTCGGAGCGGCCATCATGATGAACTGGCACATGCCGGTCGAGTTCGTGATGTGCATGTACTCCGAGGCGCCCTTGTGGTGCTCGCCGCGGTTGTTGTAGTCCTTGAAGTCGCGAGGCGCTGCCGGGTACTCCGGACCGCCGAAGCGCGAGTTGCCCTCGTACTGCGTGTGACGGGCCGGGGTTGGGTCGAGCTTGTAGGTCGTCCAGTACTCCGGCTGGAGCTTCGAGTCGTGCATCGGCAGCTCCTGGCCGCCGACGTCGGTGCGGAACTCCTGGGCGCGGTTGTCGCCGTTCTGCTCGTCGATCTTGGCAGCCGCGACCTGCATGCCGTCGGCGAGCAGGTCGCCGAAGCCTTCGCGCTTGCCGATCAGGTGGAGCATCTCCATGATGCCGTCGTCGTTGCTCCAGGTGAGCTCGACGCCGCCGGTGTCCTCGAGGTCGATCAGACCGTTCTCGAAGCACTCGATGGCGAAGGAGATCGTGGTGCCGGCGCCGATGGTGTCGAGGCCGTACTCGTTGCACCAGTGGTTGGCGGCCTGCAGCATGTCGATGTTGCAAGTCAGGTTCATGGTGCCGAAGGAGGCGACGGTCTCGTACTCGGCGCGGTGGGTGTCGACCGGGTACTTGAAGACCCCCTTCTCGTGCTCGGCCTCGGCGAAGCCCGGCGCGACGGTGCCGTGGGGCGATTCGATTGACTCGGCGCCACAGGCCATGGGGCAGCGCCAGCAGCCGTAGCTCTTGTGGCGGACGGCCTTGCCGTTGACGTCGACCGCGCGCGGCGCTGGTGTGTGGTCGGGGTCGATCGGCGGCATGCCGGTCGCGGGGTCGATTTCGAGTTCGGCGTGGGTCATGCGTGTGGCGTTGAACATCATGCCAGACATCTCGTCGACCTCAGGGAGGACGTCGATTCCAACACCGCCCCAGTTGCGGACCGGGGAGTCGCCATTGTGGGCAGAGCCGGTGCTGATGCCGGTGGTACCGAAGCCGGCGAAGAAGTCGCGCAGCGGGGCGATGAACTCGTTGCGGGACTGGCGGGCCAGTTCGCGGACGTCAGTGTCGCGACCGAGCATGTTCTCGCGCGGGGTGCCGCCGGCGCGGACGACGACGGCCTTGACCTTCTTGGAGCCCATGACAGCGCCGACGCCGGAGCGGGCGGCGAGGCGGCCGTGCTCGTTGCAGATGCCGGCGAGGTAGGAGAGCTGCTCACCGGAGGGGCCGATGCAGGCGACCGAGGTCTTCTTGCCGTACTTCTCTTTGAAGGCGTTCTCGACCTCGATTGCGCCCTGGCCCCAGTACTCCGAGGCGTCCTCGATCGAGACGTCGTCGCCATCGATGAGGATGTAGACGGGGTTGTCGGCCTGGCCGTAGAAGAGGATGCCGTCCCAGCCGGCGAACTTCAGGTAGGGGCCAAAGTCGCCGCCGCAGTTGGCGTCGCCCCAGCCGCCGGTCGAGGGTGACTTGCAGACGGCCTGGAAGCGGTTACCGAAGATCGGGGTACCGGTCAGCAGGCCGGGCATGAGGCCGAGGACGTTGTCCGGGCCGAGCGGGTCGGCGCCGGCGGGGATGCGGTCGAAGAGCAGGCGCGCGCCGATGCCGTAACCACCGAGGTAGTCCTTGTACATCTGCTCGGGGATGTCTTCGCGGTCGACGCTGCCGTCGTTCAGGCGGACGTTGATGATTTTGCCGTTGTAGGCGACTTCATCGGGGCTCCATTCGCGATCGGCGAAGGGGTCAGCGGTTTCCGCTGCGTCGCCGTTTTCCGCGCCAGGAACATTAGCCATGGGTTGTCTCCTTCTTGATGCGTGTTCACTAAGCGCACGAGCCAATCCGGTTCGTGCGAAACCGTTGACAGGGTAGCGAATCCTCTGGTTGCGCGCTATGCGGGCGAGGTTCGCACCCGATTTCGAGTGGGGTGGAGAATGGTCAAGCTGACTGGCGCACGAGGTCCCAGGACGAGTTGCGATCTGATTGTTGGCGTCGGGCGGGCCCTCACCCTAACCCTCTCCCAGAGGGAGAGGGGATCAGAGAGGGGG
>VXTH01000005.1:0-3041 GCA_009837565.1 Chloroflexota bacterium
GTTGCGCCGCATCCGAGGCTTCCCGGCCGACATTGGAGACGAAGATGAGCAGTCGTTCAATCGAAATCGATGCCGAATCAGCGCCACAAAAGGGCACCGGCACCGCTATCCAGGATGGCCAGGATGCCCAGAATGGCGCGGAGCCGATCATTGCGGCCAACGGTGTGCACAAGACGTATGCAGGAGCCGGAGAGCCGGTTCACGCGTTGCGCGGAGTGACACTCTCGGTCGCACGTGGAGAGATGGTCACGATCATGGGGCCGTCCGGTTGCGGTAAGACGACGCTGCTCAACTGTTTGTCGGGCCTAGAGACGATCGAACAGGGCGAGATCTTCGTCGAAGGCCGCAGTATTCACGACATGCCGGACAACGAGCGAACGGACCATCGCGCCCGCCGGATGGGCTTCGTCTTCCAGTTCTACAACCTGCTGCCGGTGTTGTCGGCCGTCGAAAACGTCGAACTCCCGCTGCTGCTCGCCGGACTCGGACAACGCGAAGCGAGAGATCGCTCCATGGATGCCCTGGAGCAGGTCGGGCTACGTGACTGGTCGGGACATCGTCCGGCCCAGCTGTCTGGTGGACAGCGGCAACGCGTGACGATCGCGAGGGCGTTGGTCAACGATCCGGCGATTGTCTGGGGCGACGAACCCACCGGGGATCTCGACTCGACCAACGCGAATCAGATCATGGAACTGCTCGAAGAGTTGAACGAGCGCAATCAACAGACGTTCGTCATCGTCACACATGACGAGAACATCGGACGGCGGGCCAACCGCACGATTCACATGCGCGACGGCTTGATCGAGGGCGAGACGATTCACCGTCAACTCGGGAGCTAGGGCCAGCTCGGAATCCAGGCTGAAGAAGGGGCACCATGGAAGAACTG
Organism: Chloroflexota bacterium; assembly: GCA_009837565.1. Classification (GTDB taxonomy): domain Bacteria; phylum Chloroflexota; class Dehalococcoidia; order Bin125; family Bin125; genus Bin125. The sequence continues at coordinate 887 of VXTH01000005.1, forward strand.
TTTGGCCTGCCGACGATCCGTCTGATGTGGATTGTTGTCGCCATCGCGGGTGTTGCCGCCGCTGTCATCGTCTACATCTTCCTGAAGCGTCCCATTCTCGTGCGAATGGGTCTGCGCAACATTCCCCGTCGGCGCGCGCAGACGGTGCTGGTCACCATGGGTCTGACTCTGGCGACGATCATCGTCACGATCGCGTTCTCAACCGGCGACTCGCTCGCCGTCAGCGTCCGCAATCTGGCCCTGAACGGCCTCGAGCGAATCGACCACTTCATCATCGAGGAAGAGACGGACGACTCGGCCGAGGACGCCGGGACCGGTATTCCCGACCAGGTGCTGAGTGATCTGCATTCCCACTTCGCCGACGATGATCGAGTGGAGGCGATATTTGGCTCGCGATTCGACCTGGTGCCGATCGAGCATCCTGAGGCCGGTCAGATTGAGCCTCAGTTCTTCCTGGTCGGCGTTGACCCGCAGACCGTCGATCGGCTCGACGCCGTGCGCGACAGGGACGGTGATCTGCTTCGACTGAGCGAACTGGGCGCTGATGAGATTGTGATCAACGAGCGAGCCGCTCGCGAACTGGACGCCGAGCCGGGCGATCAGGTCAAGCTCTATGTGCTGGGCAGGGCGAGGCAGTACACCGTGGCGGCCATCGGTCGCGACGCCGTCCTGACCGGAAATCTCGAGGCGGGCGGCTCCGGCGGACTGTTGTCCATTGACGCCTACCAGAATCTCTTGGGGCCCCAGTTGTCACCGCCCGACCGCTGGGATTCCATCCTGATTAGCGGTGCAGGCGGGGTTGAAGCTCCGCTGGAATTTTCTGACACCCTGGATCGGGACATTGAAGCAGCGCTCGACAAATTCGAGCGTGAGGAACCCGATCTATACCTGAGCAACGGGCTGTCACGTTATGCCAGCGATGCGGTCAAGGCCGACAGTCTGGCAGACGCTGAGCTGATTGCCAGTGTCTTCACCACGCTGTTCCTGTTCATGGGTTCGTTCTCGGTCGCGGCAGGGATCCTGCTGATCTTCCTGATCTTCGCCATGCTGGCTGAAGAGCGGAAGCCGGAGATGGGCATCGCCCGGGCCGTGGGCATGCAGCGCAACGACCTGATCCAGATGTTTATCTCCGAGGGCATGGTCTACAACATGGGCGCCGCCGTTGTCGGGGTGGTGCTGGGTCTGCTCTTTGCGCTGGGGTTCATCGCTGCACTCAACCAGGGATTCGAGAGTTTCGGCTTCGTCTTTACCTGGACGGTCACGATTAAGAGCCTGGTCATCTCTGCCTGTATTGGGATCGTGATTACGTTCATCACCGTCGTGTTCTCCAGCTTCCGAGCGTCGCGGCTCAACATCGTCGCTGCCATTCGGGATATTCCTGAGGCGCGGTACGAGGAAACCTACCCACTGACGCCCTGGCGGGTGGTCAGGAACGTCCTCGGAGTGTTCACGACGGCAATCGGACTGGTCCTCCTGCTCACCACTCCGTTCACCCTGATACTCGGGGCTCCCATCGCATTGGTGTTGCATCTCATCGGAAGCCGCTGGTCTCAGAGGATGATTCCATGGGTGCTGCTCTTCGGCTGGCGCCTCATGCGCTGGAATCCGCAGTGGTGGGTGCTGTTCGTGATAGGCGGACTCGTCGTTCTCGACTTCGGTCTCGACCAGGAGAGTTTCTTCCCCTACATGACGGGTGTTTCGCTGATTCCTCTGGGAATTGTGATGGGTCTGAACAAGCTGCGACTTGGCAGTGTTCGGATCAACCAGCGGCTGCTCTACACGCTGGGCGCCGGATTCGTGATGTTCCTCTGGTTCGTCCCCAATGATTGGCATGAGAGCTTCTTCGACAACAATCTCAATGGCGGGCCCGAGCTGTTTGTGCTCGCCGGCACGATGCTGACCGCGGCCGGGACGCTGCTGCTGGTCTTCAACCTGGATCTGATCGTCGGCGGGGTCAGACGGACTGTGGGAGGGATCGGGCGGATGGCGCCGGTGATCCGCACCGCCGCCGCATATCCGGCCGCAGCGCGCTATCGGACCGGCATGACAATCGCGATGATCGCGCTGATCACATTCGCCCTGGTCAACTTCACCACGATCAACTCCTCCTTCAGCCAGGCCTTCACCGGCGACGACACCGCGGGCGGATTCGAGG
>VXTH01000274.1:0-3029 GCA_009837565.1 Chloroflexota bacterium
ATGCACGGAAATCGAGATTCTCGCTTGCGCGGGAATGACGACCAACTGAAAGGACTTTTTCATGGCTGACACCCTGACCACCAACATTTCGGCCTCGTACGCGGCGATGGTCGAACGGACGATTGCGCAGATGCCGCAGTCGGCGCCGATGCTGTCGCTGGCGCGCAAGCTGATTGTGCCCAAGGGCTCGAACAGCGCCCAGATTCCGCGAGTCTCCAGCGTCTCGAGCGTGCAAACGCCGGGCGAGGGCGAAGAGCTGAGCACGACGTCGCGCTTCACCCTGGCCAGCAACACGATTTCGCCCACGTTCCGGGCGATTTCAGTGCGCATTCACGTTCGCGCGATCAACTACTCGCAGGAGGACCTGGTCCGCCTGGTCTCGGACGAGATGGCGCTGTCGCAGGGCCAGGACATCGACACGGACCTGACCGGTGAGTTCGCGAACTGGCACACGGACAACGACGTCGGGGCACCCGGCGAAGAGTTGACCCTGGCGAAGCTGCGCGAAGCCCGCCGAATTCTGCAGTCGGTGGCGCGATCGAAGGGCGGACCACCGCGCGGCGACGTCGTGACGGTGCTCTCACCGGTGGTCGCCGAACACGTACTCGAGGACATCGGCGCGAGCGGTGTGGGATCGGGATCCAACTGGATTCCGGCGGGCATCTCGGAGCAGATGATCCGGCGATTCCACGTCTCGGAGATCCCGCTGATGGGCACGGCCGTGTTCGTTGACGGCTACATGTCCGCCGACGGCAGCGGTGACTACATCTGCTCGATGTTCGGCAGCGAGGCGCTGGTCTGGGCCTGCTCGATGGACTGGCAGATGTCGGTCTTCGAAGAGGCCGAGTGGCCCGGCGTGACGCTGCGCTCGCTGGCCGACTACAACGCCGGCATCGCCGGATTCAGCCACCACGGCTGCCAGATCACAGCGGACGGAGGCTAGGTGATGCCCCTGGACGACCGCGGACTCTGGTCTCCGGCGGACTTCTCCGGGCTGCGCTCCGAGACATTCTCGGCGCCGCAGCTCGGAGGCAGGCTGCGGGCCCAGCGCGCGCATCTGCGAGTGCCGAAACGCGACCGGCACGGTCGCGAGTATCTCGCTCGAGACCATGCGCTGCTGGGCAACGGTTTCCACGACGCGCGGGAAGCTGAGCGGCTATTGCTCGACGCGACCGAGGATCACGGACTTCCGCATGAGGCCGTGTCGATCGAGGCCGAACCCTGGCTCCAGACCGAGATCAACGCTGGTCTCGGTCCGAGCTGAACACAACCACAGAGCTGAACCCTGAACAGAACGGAAGCAACCAATGGCAAGCAAGACAACCGAGGAAGGCACGGACGTTCTGCTGTTCGTCCGCGCCGGAGAGCGCGCCGTACTCCTGAGCCACGACGAGTTTCGACGCGCCCGCGCGGCGGGCCGAGGCGTCGAGGGCTACGACATCCTCATGCGGCGTCCCGAGGACGACGCGCCCGACGCAGACGGGCTGTACGCAGACGAGCACTGGATCCAGGTGCCGGCGTCCAAGTACCTCAAGCACCGAGCAATCGGATGGCGCGAGGCTGAGTCGGCGGACGAGCTACCTGCGCCCTGGCGCGAGCTGGCCGAGGGACGGGACGCGTTTCCCGCGGCCGAAGCGAGCGAGGAGGGAGCTGAGTGACCATGCCGGATCCACGCCCTCCAGCCTCGAGACCGCAGCCGCCCGATCCTGAAGGATCGGGCGGCTGGCCGAACGAGCCGCACAGCGAAGCGACCGATGCCCTCTGGCACTACCTGCGCCGGATCGAGAGCGGACTTGACCAGATCGACGCGCGAATCGACCGGCTGTACATCGCCCTCGGCGGAGGCACGGTCTTGCTGGCCGCGATCGGTCTGGGCTCGGCCTTCATCATCCGCGGCGGCTAAGGCGAACGGATCCCCGCTCGGACGCGGGGACGAAGAACGGTGACTACAACACGAACGGAACGAAACATGAGCGAACAACAACATCCATCCGAAACGCCTGAGCGCGCTCGCGATGGCCAGCACGCACCGTTGTGGCTGCCGCGAGGCAGCGTTCGGGCCTTAATCGCGCTGGGAGTGATTGGCGTCTGGGCGCTGCTGGAAACGGGCGCCGTGGGCGCCCAGTCGTCCGACGCCGTGCGCTCGATCGCCATTGCGATCGCCGCGGGCTATGGGCTCTTGCGCGCCCGCGACGGAAAGACCGGAGGTGCGGAATAACGACGAACGTGACTGCGCCGGCGGCAGATCTGAGCGGCCTCGTCGGTCTGCCAGAGGGCGCGCGGACGATCTGGCGCCCCGCGCATCCGAGCAACTACTACACCGCCGCGTCGCGGCCCTACTCGGGGGCGACGCGGCGGTTCGTGGCGATTTGCTACCACACGCCGGAGGAGCCGTGGGACGACAACGAGGTCACTCCAGCCTGGTTTGAGGATCCTCGCGCCAATGCCAGCACCAACTACTACGCCGACTCGGACGGCGATCTGTACCAGATGGTGCGCGACGAGGACTTCGCCTGGGCCCAGGGCGTACGTCGCAAGGACCTGGTCTTGCCGCGGCCGCCGTGGTGGCGGGACGAGTACGTCAGCTACAACGCCTGCATGCTCTCAATCGAGATCGAGGGTTACGCGCGAGAGATCGGCCGGACGTTCAAGCCGGGCAGCCGGCAGTTCGAGACCGTCGCCGCGTGGTCGGCCTACGTCTGCCGCAAGTACGGCATCCCGATCGATCGGACGCACCACGTCGGCCACAGCGAGTTGACCCGTCAGAAGTCGGATCCGGGGAAGGACTTTCCGTGGGCGGCGCTGCTGGAGCGGATTGCCTGGCTGTCAGGCTATGGCGACGGTCGGTTGCTGGCGATCGAACAGCGACTGTCGGCGCTGGAGCGTCATACGCATGGACCGCCGGTGTAGACGGCAGGTCAAAACCGATGCCCCGCGCTCCGACGGGGGGTGCAGAGCTCTCAACGTCTCAGCGCAGGATCAGAGAGGTGCTGCGTAGGGAGATCGCGGTCTGGGCCCCGCATCAAGTG
>VXTH01000323.1:0-1745 GCA_009837565.1 Chloroflexota bacterium
ATCTGAAACCACTGAGCCGGAGCAAGAAGGCGATCCCTCCGTCTACATCGTCCAACCGGGGGACACGCTGGCCGCCATCGCGAACCGACTCGGGGTGCGGATCGACGATTTGATCACGCTCAACGGAATCCAGAACCCGGATTTGATTAGCGTCGGTCAGGAACTGAAGATTCCCGGGGTCACGCTGAGTGATGCCGAGGAAGACGGTGACGCGGAAGAGTCTGCGGAGGAAGCAGAAGATCAGCAGGAGGAAGAAGACGAACAGATCGAGCCGGCGAGCGTCGAGCTGCCGACCGTCGCGGTGCCCGCGGCCACGCCGACTCGGGTGACGTACACGCAGTTCCCGCAGCCGGGTCCGGAGCAAACCAGCGACACGATTCCCGACGCGCCGGCCAACTTCCTTCAATACGGGGCAGCCGCATTGCCCTGGCTGCATGGGGTCAATGAGGTCGAGCCCATCATTGAACTGTTCAAGGCCTGGCCGATGCCGTCTCTGGCCGTGGGCAACGACCGCGTCGTGTTGATCGATACCAGCGGCGACGGCAACTTCTCGGCGTCGATTGTGTACACCGACCCGAATTCGTTCGGCGCTGCGGTGCCGTTCTCCAATCTCGTGGTGTACGACCCGGTACCGGGCGATCTGACCAAGTATCGGATCGCATACGACCATGCGCAGGCGTATGCCCGCGAGGTCCAGGGCATTCAACAGATTTCCGATGCCGACCTGACCGGCGACTTCTTCCGCGATCTGACATTCCGCGAGATCACCTGCGATGAGAGCGGCTGCGTGAGCAGCTTCTACATCCTGTCATCGACCGGCGACGGCTACCGCACGGTCACGGGTTCGGTCGCCCAGGTCGCTGCGGTCTCGGCAATCCGGATCGAGGACATGACGGGCGACGACGTGCCCGACATCGTGGTCAACGGCCTGGCAACGGATCAGGCGACCGCGGCGCGGTACACGTTCGTCTTTTCGGCGCGTGGCGACGAGCTGATTGAATCGGTCCGGCTGTCGCTGGACGGTGGCGGATCCGATGACATTGCCGAGGAAGCAGAGACAGATGACGAGGAAGAAGAAGATTCCCTGGAGGAATAGCCCGCCAGCCGGGGTTTGGCTCCGATTGCCCGCTGTGAGGCTGGGGCATAGCCTCAATCGGTAACACCTCGTAGCGAGAGACCCTGGTCTAGCCAGCGAAGCCCCGCTGCGAAGGACGGGCGTGCGCAGCGATGTCTCTGGTTCGGCGGCCATCGAGACGCTTCGGGACGCGGTCGGCCCAGCTCTTCTGGCGACTGCCGTTGATTGGCCGGGTGCGGATTCCGCGCAACCTGGCCCCGTTGCTCCTGGCCGGAGCGGTCGGGCTGGCAGCAGGCTTCGCCGCAGTCGCTCTAACCGCCGTGGTCGACGGACTGACGACTGTCTTCAACGAACTGGCGTCGATCCTCGATGGTCTGGCCGGCGGCTGGACGCTGATGCTGGTGCCCGCAATCGCGGCGATTCCCGTTGCCTTTGTGGTTTCCCGGATTGCTTCGGAGTCACAGGGCGCGGGGGTTCCCTACGTCATGGTCGCGGTCGAGCGGGCGGGCGGCTTTGTCCGGCCGATCATCGCGCCGGCCAAGTTGGTCGCGACCGGATTCACACTGGGCGGAGGCGGGGCGGCGGGCCGCGAGGGCCCCATCGTGTTGATCTCTGGATCGGTCGCGTCATACATACCAAGAAATGCGGGTCCGCCGGGCGGCCGGCGAGG
>VXTH01000323.1:1755-3022 GCA_009837565.1 Chloroflexota bacterium
CTTCACGATCGTCGTGGTCTCGGCCGTCGTCGCCAATCTCGTGGCGGTCTCCTTCTACGGCGAATCTGCAGGCCTGGACCTTCCCGATCTGGACATCAACAGCAACTGGGAGTTGTTCCTCCACGCCATCGTCGGAGTCTCGGCGGCAATCGCGGGCATTCTCTTCGTCAGAACCCGCTTCTTCACCGAGGACGTGTTTGAATTCCTCGGGGTATCGCTCTCGGTGCGGCCAATCCTCGGCTTGCTCGGCGTAGGCGTGTTGGCGCTGATCGAATCGAACATCCTCGGTTCAGGTCTCGACCAGATCAGGATCTTCGCTGAAGGCGGCACGGCAGTGTCCACACTGGCGATCCTGATGGTGCTCAAACTGATCGCCGCATCCCTGACCATCGGATCAGGCGCGTCAGGCGGAGCGTTCGCGCCGCTGCTCTTCGTCGGCGCCACGCTGGGCGCGCTGATGGGCGCCGGGTTCGAGTCGGCGCTGCCGAACGTGGTAGGTCCAACGGGGACGTACGTGGTTGTCGGCATGGCAGCGGTGTTCGCCGCCGCGGCGCGCGCTCCGCTGACGTCGTTGTTCATCGTCTTCGAGCTGAGCGGATACTCGCTGATCCTGCCCCTGATGACGGCCGTCGCCCTGGCCGCCGCGCTCGCACAACTGTTGACCCGCGACACGATCTACAACGTCAGGCTTCGACGCGCCGGACTGGACGTCCGGGATGAACCGGCGCCTTCGCCGCTTGACGACCTGGTGGTCGCCGCGACGATGCGCACCGATACGCCGATCGTCTCCCGGTTGGCGACGATTCAGGATCTGGCCAATGCCATGAGCCAGTCGCGCGGCAACGTGGTCGCCGTTGCGGACCAGCAGAATCGGTTCATCGGCCTGGTCACGGCGACGGACGTCGCGTCGGCGGTCGAGCGCCAGGAGCTGAATCGACGAGCCTTCGACCTCGCAGTGGTGGCGCCGATATTCGTCCATCCGGACGACAGCCTGCGCCACGCCCTCTCGCTCCTGGTCGAGCACGACGTGCGCCAACTGCCGGTGGTCGCGCGAGAGGATGAGTCCCGGCTGATGGGCATGCTGACCCAGCGGGACGTCCTGCGCGAAGTGGCTCAGCCAGCCGCACGCGAGTCCGGACAGCGAGCGGCGCCCACGCCGGTGCGGCGCCTGGTCGGCGCCGTCGAGATCGAGCTGCGGGTAGAGCCAGGTTCGCAAGCGGAAATGACCACCGTCTCGCAACTGCCGCTGCCCGAGGCATCCGTGATC
>VXTH01000258.1:0-1182 GCA_009837565.1 Chloroflexota bacterium
ATGGGCACCCGGGCGCTGGTCAACCTGATGTACGGCGGCCGCAACTTGAAGGCCGTAAAAATATGAAGTTCCCGGAGTTCAATTTCGACTTCATGGGCCGCCGCAAAGTGGCGGGGAGCCTGTCGATCGGCTTGATCGTGCTGTCGCTGGCCTCCTTGACCTTCAACGGCCTCAACTTGGGCCTCGACTTCACTGGCGGCACCTTGGTGGACGTCGACTTTCCAGAGAGCGCTGACCTCGAAACGCTGCGCGGCCAGCTCGACGACGCCGGCTTCGTCAACGGCGTGGTGCAGCTATTCGGTTCCGAGACGGAAGTGCGGATCCGCATGCCGCCCCAAGCGGGCGGCGATCCGGCGAGCCTCGGCGATCGCATTCTGGACACCATTCGCCAGCAGACTCCCGGCGCCGAGATGCGTCAGTCCAATTTTGTCGGCCCAGTGGTGGGGGACGAGCTGACAGAGAGCGCCGGGCTCGCCATTCTCACCGCCTTGGCGGTGGTGATGCTCTACATCCTGTTCCGCTTCACCAAGCAGTTCTCGGTTGGCGCCGTGGTGGCCCTGGCCCATGACGTCACCTTGGTGCTGGGCCTGTTCTCCCTCCTGCAGTGGACCTTCGACCTGGCCGTGGTGGCGGCGGTGCTGGCGGTGGTGGGCTACTCGCTTAACGACACCATCGTGGTTTCGGACCGGATTCGGGAGAATTTCCGCACCCTGCGCAAGGGCGCGCCCGTCGAGGTCATCAACCGCTCCCTCAACCAGACCCTGGGCCGCACCTTGGTGACCTCCATGACCACCCTGTTCGTGCTGCTGGCGCTGCTCATCGCCGGCGGCGAGGGCATCCGCGGCTTTGCCGCAGCGCTCACCTTTGGCGTGGTGATCGGCACCTACTCGTCAATCTACATCGCCGCCAACATGCTGTTGGTGATGAACATCTCCCGCGAGGACCTGGTGGTGCCGGAGAAGGAGACCGCCAAGGAGTCCTATCCCTAGCCTCTTAGGTGTCCCCGCAGGCAGGCCACCATCAATTTGTAGCATCTGGGGTTGGCCGCCACGATGTCGCCGCTCTCGAAGTGCCGCTCCCCGCCTTCAAGATCGGAAACGAAGCCGCCGGCCTCCTTGACGATCAGCGATCCGGCGGCGATGTCCCAGGGCGCCAAGCCCATTTCCCAGAAACCGTCGAGCC
>VXTH01000258.1:1192-3020 GCA_009837565.1 Chloroflexota bacterium
GATGTTTCGGCAACTATCGGTGAACTCGGAGACCGCGGCGTTGAAGACGCCCAGCCGGCCCCGGGCGCCGGGCGGCAGCCCGGTGGCGACCACGGCATCGCGCAAGCGGTGGGTGGCGCTGACCCGGATGCGCTTGCCGTTGAGTTGCGCACCGGTGCCCTGGCTCGCCACCCACTCCTCGTTGCGCACCGGATCGACGATCACGGCGTGCTCGATTTGCCGTCCGCGCCGCGCCGCGATGGAGATGGCGAAGTGGGGAATCCCCTGCAGGTAGTTGAGCGTCCCGTCCAACGGATCGATGAGCCAAGTGAATTCGGCGTCGGCGCGGTCTTCGCCGCTACCTTCCTCGGCCAGCACCCCGTGGTCAGGGTAGGCGTCGAGCAGGGTATCGACGATGACCCGCTCCGCCTGCCGGTCGATGCTGGAGACGAAGTCGTTGGGGGCCTTTTCCTCCACCTTGAGCTCATCGAGCCGGTCCATGGCCTGCAGGAGGATTGGTGAGGCGCGGCGGGCGGCCCGCAACGCCATGTTGGCCATCGGCTGCATGGCCGGGTAGCCTACTGCAATATGAGCCTGAACAACATCCGCATCGTGCTGGTGGCGACCAGCCATCCGGGTAACATCGGCGCCGCCGCTCGGGCCATGAAGACCATGGGGCTGTCACAACTGGTGTTGGTCAATCCCCTGCGCTATCCCGACCCCCAGGCCGAGTGGCGGGCGGCTGCGGCCACCGACCTGCTGGACCAGTGCCGGGTTTGCGCGAGCCTCGACGAGGCGATCGCGGATTGCCATTGGGTGGTCGGCGCCAGCGCCCGGCCAAGGCGCATCCCCTGGCCGGTGGCGGATGTCCGCACCTCAGCGCAGAAGCTGCTCGCCGAAGCGGCGGCCGGCCAGGTGGCGGTGCTGTTCGGGCGCGAAGCGGACGGTCTCAGCAACGAGGAGCTGCAACGCTGCAACGCGCATCTGCGCATTCCCGCCTCCCCGGACTATCCCTCCTTGAACTTGGCCATGGCCGTGCAGGTGGTCGCTTACGAACTTTTCGCCGCCCAAGCGGTGCCGGCCGAACCCGAGTGGGACCGGCCCCCGGCCACCGCCGCGGAAGTTGAAGCCATGCTGGCCCACTTGGAGCGGCTGCTGGTGGCCACGGACTTCCTCGACCCCGACAACCCAGGCCAAACCCTGACCCGCCTTCGCCGCCTGGCCGCCCGCGCCGGCTTGGACCAGACCGAAGTACGCATGCTGCGCGGCATCGCCACCCAGTTGGAAAAGCGCAGCGCCGTTCCTGCGCGACGCCCCCCTAGCTCGGCGTAGGCCCTTCGTTGGCCAGAGCCTCCGCCCGCTGCTTCAAGCCCCGGGCGACGCTGTTGAATCCCCGTTCGACCGCCCGGCCAGCGACAGCCACCACCAAGGGCGTCAGCAAGCCACTGAAGGCGTCCGTCGTGACGTAGCGGCACTGGCTCTCGCCTAGGGCTTCAAGCCGCTGTTCCCGCAGTGCGTAGAGCAGGAAGCGAGCGCCCATGGTGGTGTACCACGCCAGCAGGCGGGGCGGCTCGACGGCGCAGACAACTTCCGTCTGCTTCAGGCGAATGGGCCCCATCTGGACCCGCATATCCACCCGAGAGCCCATCTTGAGGTCGGTTTTGACCGAAGGCGTGAACGGATTCCACTCACCGTAGTCCTCCACCGCGGCGAGCACCTGCCAAGCGGTCTCGATGGGCGCGTCTATGGTGATTGGGTCGGAACGCAGGACGTGGTTGAACATGGACTTACTTCCTCCTCTAAAGACGCCTATGGTTGCGCCAGCCACTCCTCCGAGAGCGTCCAGAGC
>VXTH01000029.1:0-1947 GCA_009837565.1 Chloroflexota bacterium
CAGGGCAACTGAGTCCAGACCGAGCCCACGCGAACGACGACATACAGCGCGTCGCCGCTCTGTAGGCGCTCAAGCGTGTTGACGAACTCCGGCGCCTCAGGCGACCAGAACTGCCAGCGCTCGGTGTACGGGTCGTAGCGATACGCCCGGCTGAAGTGAGCAACATTCCGAAGCGCCGCGCCCACGTCGCGGTCCGGTCCCTGCCATGAGATCAGGTTGGCCCCGGCCAGCAGCCGAATCGTCACCTGCCGAGGCGCCGCCGGAGGCGCCGGCAGCCAGGGCGCGTAGGGATCGACCAGCGCCCACACCGCCTGCCCGGCCTGTAGCGATCGCACTGCCACATCGGCCGAAGCAGGATCCGACGGGTCAAAGCGGTCGTAAGACCCGTCGCGCGCATTGTGAACCACAAGCGCGCGCAGAGGCCCATCAAGCATCTTCTCCAACCCCGCCACCGACGTATCGCGCGATACCCCAACAGTGCGCCAACCGCCGACAGGCGCATCCGCAGGCATCGTCCAGACCGGTTCCGGTTCGGGCTCAGGTTCGGCGACCGCGACCGGCTCATCATCGGCGTCTGGCGGCTCATCCGTCGGAGCGGTCCAGTTGGGTGAGTTCGTCGATGTGAACTCGACCCCCGAATGCAGGTTGTACTCGTCCGACCAGTGCAGCTCCCGCCCCTCAATCGCATACGGCCGAGTGAACGGAATCGTGCGGCCGAGGTAGCCACCGCCATAGGTCTCATGGATGGCGTAGTGGATGTGAGCGACCCCTCCGTTGGCGTCGTAACCGACCGGGAAGACAAGCCCAACCTGGTCGCCAACCCTCACCCGCAGGCCGCGCGTGATGTGGTCGTCCGGGTCCAGGTGTACGAGCAGGTGCGCGTACCCGTTGCTGTCCTGGATCGTCAGTCCATTGTTGTCAGACCAGGTGACCTCGCCGTCAACCGGCGAGAGTACCGGCGTCCAGTCGGTCGGCGCGTCGGTGCGGACGATGTCGATGGCGTGGGGATCCTGTTGGTCCGCCTCGGAATGGGTCGCGGTGTTGTAACCGGCAATGATGCTCCAGGTCGTGCCGGCGGGCGCAGGGATTGGCACACCGCCCTCGGCTCGAGTTGTCGAGAACAGGACGAGCGGAGAGGCAACGGCAATCAAGACGATGGCCGCCCATGAGACGGCACGCCATCCGGTCAACGCCATGCGGATCATGGTCTCGATATCGTCCCCGACCCTCGCCTTCTCTTGACTGTACAGACCAGCGAGCGGCGAGCCGGGCTCGGAGAACAACACTGGCGCCGCCATCGCATTGGCGGCGCCAGTGATCGGGCCTCGTGCAGCCGGAGGGCCGCACGTTGCCGGGAGCTACCAGCAATAGACGGGCAGGATGCAGGCGCCCGACGTTTCTCCGTTGACCGGGTGCTGGTCAGATAGCACGGCGGTTTGCTCGATCATGTCCCCCTCGCCGTAGAACGGGGCAAACGGATCAATGGAGCCGTTGGCCTCGGTGTATGACTCGTAGTCGTGCTGCGCAGCATCCTGTTGGGCGGCTTGCTGGTACGACGCTGCAGCCTCGTTGCCGACAGCCAGGGCAAAGGCTGACAAACCGGCCAGGAGGGCAACGGTCAGAAGCGGATAGACCCAGCGCTCGGGTGCGCGAATGAGGCCTACGACGTAACAAACGTGATAGATGAACGTCATCTTTCTTCCCTCTACTTTCCTTTGCTGGTTCGCTGCCTGACTCCGTGGTCCGGTATCCCGGCTACACCAAACGTATGCCTGCGCCGACCGTCTGATCGCCCCGACGCGACCCATTCGGCGCGAGGGTTGTCGGCGGTGTTCGACTGGAACCGTTGAGTAGTGAACCATTGAGCAATCGGGACAAATCTGTAAACGAGGAGGCGAGGCCATGAAACACAGGAGACTCGGCAATTCGGGACTCCAGGTGTCTCTT
>VXTH01000029.1:1957-3018 GCA_009837565.1 Chloroflexota bacterium
GGGATCAACTTCTTCGACACCGCCGACATCTACGGCGGCGGACTTTCGGAGGAGTTCCTGGGCAGGGCGCTGGGCTCGAGGCGCGAGGATGTCCTGATTGCAACGAAGTTCGGGATGCCGGTTGGTGAGGGTCCCTTCACGCGCGGCGGATCAAGACACTACATCGAGAAGGCGGTCGAGCGATCTCTCAAGAGGCTGGGCACCGACTACATCGACGTCTACCAGATGCACCAGCCGGATCCGGACACGCCGATCGAGGAGACGCTGGAGGCGCTCTCGGACCTGGTACACCGGGGCGTCGTTCGCTACATCGGCCACTCGAACTTCACAGGCTGGCAGATCGCCGATGCCGACTGGACAGCCAGGGCGAAGGGCTATGTGCGATTCGTCTCGGCTCAGAACGAGTGGAGCCTGCTGGAACGCAAGGTTGAGCCGGAGATCATGCCTGCCTGCCGGGAGTTCGGACTGGGCCAGTTGCCCTTCTTTCCCCTGGCTTCGGGATTCCTGACGGGGAAGTACACGCGCGGCGCCGATCTACCAGAAGGCACCAGGCTGGCGGCCTGGGCGCAGGCCATGCCGGCGAGGATCGATGCCCTGACCTCGGACATCAATTGGGACAAGCTGGATGCGTTGACGTCGTTTGCGGAAGATCACGGGCATACCATCCTCGATCTGGCGTTGAGCTGGTTGGCCTCGGATCCGGCGGTCTCGTCGGTGATCGCCGGAGCAACCAAGCCTGAGCAGATCGAGGCGAACGTGGCGTCGACGCTCAGTTGGCAGTTGTCGGCTGAGGAATACGCCTCGGTGGACGAGATCCTGGGCTAGCGCGTTGGATTTGCGAAGGCTGGCGATGTGGCTGGGCGCGATCGGTGCGGGGTCCGCGCTGTACGCGTGGAGGGAATCGACTGCGGTCGAAGTGCGCGAGCATCGGCTGAGCATTGCCGATTTGCCGCCGGGGCTCGACGGCCTGCGAATCTTGCACGTGTCGGACACGCATTTTCCGGCGAACGGTGACTCGATCGGGCGGTTCCTGGAACAGGTCTGGCCGCTCGACTACGACC
>VXTH01000050.1:0-2977 GCA_009837565.1 Chloroflexota bacterium
ATTCGCAGCCTATCAACGCGCTTGAGCAACCAGGCGACATTTCGCCCCTGGCCTATGACTTACCCTGAGCACATGACGGCCACGATCATTGATGGCGCTGCCATAGCCGCCGGCATTCGCGAGGCGCTGACGCGGCAGGTCGAGGATATGATCGCTCGAGGACTGTTGCCTCACCTCGCTGTCATCCTGGTTGGTCAGAATCCCGCCTCCGCCTCCTATGTCACAGGCAAACAGCGCGCCGGTCAGGAGACCGGGATCAAGGTCGTCATCCATAAGATCGAAGCCGACCCCGATCCGCAGCAGACCGAGCGCCGAGTCCGCGACCGCATTGACCTGCTCAACGCCGATCCGGATGTGCACGGCATCATCGTGCAGCTGCCGCTGCCTGATGGGGTCGACCCTGACGCTCTTCTTGATCGGATCGATCCGCTCAAGGATGTCGATGGTCTGCACCCAATCAATCAGGGACGCATCCTCCAGGGCCGCGAGCGATATCTGCCGGCAACGCCGCACGGCGTGCAGCAACTCTTGGTCCGCAGTGGCGCCGATCCGGGCGGCAAACGCGTGGTGATCGTGGGCCGCAGCCGGTTGGTCGGCATGCCGCTGGCCGCGATGCTCTCACAGAAACGTCAGGGCGCCAACGCGACGGTGACCCTTTGTCACACCAACACCACCGATCTGCCTGCGATCACCAGAGAAGCTGACATCCTCGTCGCCGCGACGGGCCGGCCGCACACCATCACTTCGGAAATGGTCCGCCCCGGCGCGACCGTGATCGACGTTGGCGTCAATCGCGTCGAAGACGCGACCCGCAAACGCGGCTATCGGCTGGTTGGTGACGTTGATTTCGAATCGGTCTCGACCGTCGCATCGGCAATCACACCGGTGCCTGGTGGAGTTGGTCCAATGACAGTGGCGATGCTGCTCAACAACGTCACGCGAGCAGCCCGCATATCGCAGCAGCGTTAGCGAACACGGGTCGCCTCCCACATCGACATTGCAGGCGTAGCGCCGAACCACCGCCGATGCCCGGAGAATTGGGTGGAGTGCTGCGCGATCATCGCAGCCGGCGCCGTTGGTCGAACCGAGAGTCCACTCAGTCCCGACGCGGCGTCAACACTCGGACCAGCAACAGACCGCTGAGCAGCACGAGCGCGCCCGCCACGCCGATCAGTGGATACTCCCACGGGAATGGCGCCGGAGCCTCAAAGACCGGACCCGATCGACGCTGATCCTGGCGGCGCTGAATCTCATCGGTGCGTTCCGCAACCTCTGCCTCACTCCGGCTGTCGGATGCCTGCTCCGACTCGGACTCGCCTTGCTGCGATGATTGCGCCGCCTGCTCCGCGGCGTCTCGATCGTCGTCGCTGTCGTCAGGTGCCTCTCGGTCAGTCTGATTCGTCCGGCCGTCGGCACTGTCCATCTCCGACTGTTCGTCTTCCGCCACCTCTGGACCGGCGATTACCTCATCCTCGATCTCTGTCGAGCGGTCCTCGCCAACTTCCCTTGGCCCCAGCCCGACAGATTCGCGCCAGTCGTTATCCAGTTCGTCGCGACTCAGTCCGTAGACCTTGTTCAGCGCGTCTTCGACCGCCGACCCGTCCTTGAACGTGGCGAACAGTTCGTTCATCTTCTCGTTGCCGTATTCGCCCAACAGGTACAGCACGATCGCCGCTGATTGGCCATAGAAAATGTCGACGAATCCGGGCAGATTGGACGGCGATTCCATGCTCCGCAGGGACAGCACCTGGTCGTTGTTGATCGCGAACTGCAGGGCGCCGCCCCGCCGGTCGAGCCAGTCTCCCTCAGCCAGGGTCGCCATGCCTTCGTCGAGCCAGGCCGGGAGGTCTCCGTAGGGTCCCTCGCCGGCCAGCTTCGTCAGCACGTGGGTCAGCTCGTGTCGGACGACCCAGCGCGAGGGCTGATAGATGTGCACCAGATCGGCCAGCACGCGAGTGCCCCCCGTGATCACCGATTCCTCAAACCGCTCCGATTCAATCCGCTCGACCTCGCGGGCGTCTCCCGTGTTGGCCCAGACATAGAACTTGATCGGAATCAGTTCTTGCAGGCCCAGGAACGGCGAGATCTCTTCCAGCGCCGACAGCCCTTCCCGCAACATCGTTTCGGCGACACCTCGGTCGTCGTACCAGACGACCTCCAGATCGCCCTCCTTCAGTGATTGCCACTCGAATCGGGGATCCTCGTACCGCCAGATCTCCGGCTCGGTTTCAAACTTCTCACCCGACGCAAAGACGAACTCCCAGCGCCATTCAAAGTCGGCCCCGGCGGGAATCCACAACTGGGGATTACGCGTCGGAAACTCCGCGCGAATGCGGGTCACGTCGCCCTTGTTGATCTCGGCCGCCTCACGAGTCAAAGCGCCCTCCGGCAGAATCGTGTACAGGAAGGTGACGGACTCAACCTCCGCCGCGTCGTCGACCAGAGCCGTCACAACCACGGAGTCGGGCCACGAGTTCTCAAATCGGGTGCCCTGGACGACCGGGCCCTCCTCGACCGACTGCGCGCCGGCCGGTGCGGACGCTCCCAGACTGCCAGACAGCAACGCGATCCCTGCGACCAGCACGGCGAAAACCGACGGCAGGACGCCTCGCCTCATGCCAGCGCCTCTTCTGGTTGAGACTGCTGGCCGATTTGATGCTGCAGCGACGCGCGCAGGAACTCGTCAATCTCACCGTCAAGCACCCGGTCGGCGTCCGATGTCGCGTGCAGCGTGCGCAGGTCCTTCACCATTCGATAGGGCTGCAGCACGTAGGAACGGATCTGATTGCCCCAGCCCGCCTCGATATGCTCGCCGCGAATCGCCAGGCGCTCTTCCTCGCGCTTCTGTTCCTCCAGCATCAGCAGCCGTGCCTCCAACACGCGCATCGCCGATTCACGGTTGCGCCGCAGCGCTCGCTCGTTCTGGCAGCTCACCACGAAGCCGGTAGGCAGGTGCGTGATGCGTACCGCCGTCGAG
>VXTH01000206.1:0-2960 GCA_009837565.1 Chloroflexota bacterium
TTCACAGCCTCATTGATATCCGCGCGGATTGACTCTCGAAGTGCATCCAGATCCGACTTGGTGGCCAGCGGTGCGAACTCGTCCTGAAGCGCATCAGCGAATTCCTCGGAGTCTTGCTCCCCTAAGTGAGCACGAAGGATCTGGAAGAAACGGAATTTGTTGATGCGATTGAAGGCTGCCACGCGATCATTGTAGCCTCTCTCGGAACACTTCTATCGGTTCCTGCGCACCAATCTCTCAATCCGACTTCGCATCTCACGGGGCAATCGGCACGACTCGACCAGTCGCTGCCGACTCGCGCATTGCGTCGATCGCGATCTGTGAGTGCAGGCCGTCGGTGAAGTTTGGCGCGGGCGAGTTACCCGTTTCGATGCCCGTTGCGAATGCCTGAATCAGCCGTGCGGAGGTGCCCACGGCGTCTGCAGGCAGGTCATCGGAGTCTAGAGCGGGCGCCTGGATTGCGGAGAGCTGGCTGTCTCCGGTCTTGCCGATCTTCACCTCACCCTCAGACAGCATGCTGCCGGGCGAGGTGGCCAGGATCACGCCGTCCGAACCTGTGATCACGATATGTAGGCCCAGGGGCGGATCGCAGACCCAGCTCATCGACAGCGCGGCTGAGGCGCCCGAGTCGAATGTGAAGCTGGCGTTGACTTGATCCTCCGTGGTGAAGGAGGGGTCCAAGCCCTCGGGTGGGAAAGACGCGAACTGGGCCGACACCGTGGCGATCGCCCCGAGCCACTGCCGGAAGCGGTCGATGGCGTGGGAACCGAGTTCGTTCAGCAATCCGCCGCCGTGCGCGGGGTCGAGCCGCCAGGGACGATCCATCTGCAACAGCGGGTTGGTGGTTTGCAGGTCGATGGATGCGTGACGCACTGCTCCGATGGCGCCGTCCTTCAATAGTTGTTCGACCTGCGCGCGGAGTGGGGCGTAGCGGAATTCATAGTTGACCATCGCGGTTAGATCGGCATCCTCGGCTGCAGCTGCAAGCGCTCGGGCATCATCGACGTTGGTCGCGAACGGTTTGTCGACCAGGACGTGCTTGCCGGCGGCGAAGGCGGCGCGGCAGAGGTCGAGGTGCATGTGCGGCGGGGTGTGGATTGCGACCGCGTCGATCTCGGGCCGGTCGAGCAGCGCGGACGCTTCGTGCGTGGCGAAGGGAATCTCCAGTCGCTGCGCCATCATCGCGGCGCGTTCGGGCTTGCGGCTCCAGAGGGCGGCGACCTCCCAGCCGGCGGCGCGGAAGGCGGGGACGGAGACTCGGGTGCCCCACCCGGTGCCGAAGACGCCGACTCGCTTCGGTTCGTTTGTGGTCATCGCGGCTCAGTCGGCGGCGACGGTGAGGTCTTCGCCGGTCTTGGTGTCGACCTCGAAGGCTGACTTGAGGTCGAGTTCCTTGGCGATTTCTCTCGTCGCCGGGATGACTTCCTCTCCAAACAGGCGCAGCGATCGCATCGAGTCCTGGTGGGTCATCGCGCCGTCGCCGTCCCAGAAGAAGATCTGGCCGGGGCGGAGGTATTCGAGCACGTGACGGATCTTGGGGATCACCGTCTTGGGCGTGCCCGTGATGATGGTCATGCGCTGCTTCTGGTCCTCGTAGGAGCCGAAGATGTCCGAGGCTTCGGGCTGCTGTTGTTCGCGGGCGGCGAGGGCGGCCTCGGCGGCGGCGGTCCGCCCGCGTGAAGCGGCGGCGGCGAAGTTCTGGATCGTGGGCAAGACATTGGTGCGGGAGGTCAGGCCGGGCAGATTCTGCAGGTTGGCCTTGACCACGCCCTGGTTGCCTTCGAGGAAGGGGTTCGAGGGACCCTGCAGGTAGCGGCGGCCGGCCTCTTCGGCCAGTTCCTCGGTTTCGTCTACGTGGACCTTGAACAGATAGCCGTGATGCTCGGAGCCGGCCTCGTAGCCGTTCTCCTGCGCGACTTCGTCGTAGTACGCAAAGGACTGCTTGGTCGGCTCGAGGTCGGTGGCGAGCATGACGTAGGGGTAGCGATGCTCGGCCGTCCACTTGACCGTGTTGCGGCTCATGATTCCGGGGATCCAGATCTGCGGATGCGGGTCCTGAATCGGACGTGACCACGGGTTGACGTAGCGGAAGTTGTAGTGCTCGCCCTCCCAGCGGAAGGGGCCGGGCGTCGACCAGGCCTTGACGACGAAATCGTGCGCCTCCTGGAAGCGCTCCCAGTTGAAGGGGGCCTGGGCGTTGTGCGAGACAGACTCTCGCCCACCGCCGCGGACCCAGCCGGTGACCAGCCGGCCCTCGGAGATCATGTCGATCTGGGCGAGCGTCTCGGCCAGCCAGAGCGGATCTTCCCAGATCGGCAGGATGTTGCCGAGCAGGACGATTTTGGCCTTCTTGGTGATTCGCGCGAGGATCGCCGCCTCGACGTTCATCACCGAGCCCATGCAGAAGGGCGTGGAGTGGTGCTCGTTGAGCATGAGCGCGTCGAAGCCCATCTCCTCGGCGTAGATCTTCTCGTCGAGGTAGCGGTGATAGAGCTCCGAGCCGACCCGCGGGTCGTAGGCCGAGTTGGAGGCGTCGAGGTCGGTCAGGTCAAGTCCGGTGGCGCCGAAGAATCCGGTCTGGGGGTCCTGGTAGGGGCGTTCGGTGAAGTAGCCGATCAGCATGGCGGAATCCTTTGCTTTGGGGCAGTATCGGAAATCGAGAACGGGATTGCCAGCATCGGATTCGGAGGAAATTCAGCCTGGGTGGACAGGAAGTGCTGATCTGCGCTGAAGATCGTGCGTGCAGGTGTGCGGATCTGTCCAGATTTGTCCAGATTTGTCTGGATTGATCCAGACTCGTCCGGAAGTCGAGAGGGTCGTTCTGGCGCGATCCAGGTGCGTGCAGACGGATCCGGGTCGCGGCGCGGCGGTTGGTATTGGTGGATGCCGGCGGGAGTCAGACATGAGGAAGATTAGTGGGTAGTGGAGATCGGCACGGCGGGGCTGGAGGGGGAGAGTAC
>VXTH01000338.1:0-378 GCA_009837565.1 Chloroflexota bacterium
CTTGACCGGCAAGGGCCTGAACTTCGGCGGCAGCTTGGTGCGCACGGAAGCCACTGGGTACGGTTGCGTGTACTTCTGCGAAAACATGCTCAACCACGCCGGGGACGGCATCGAAGGGAAATCGGTGGCGATTTCGGGTTCCGGCAACGTGGCCATCTACGCCGCCCAGAAATCGATCACCCTCGGGGCAAGAGTGGTCACCCTGTCGGACTCCTCCGGCTTCATTCACATCCCAGGTGGCTTGGACCACGATTTGCTGGAGTTCATTCGCGAACTCAAGGAAGAGCGCCGCGGCCGCATCGCCGAGGTGGCGGATCGCTTCGATCACGTCAGCTTCCACAAGGGCCAGCGCCCATGGGGGGTGCCCGTTGACGTCGC
>VXTH01000338.1:388-2958 GCA_009837565.1 Chloroflexota bacterium
GCCATGCCCTGCGCCACCGAGAACGAGATCAGTGGCGAAGATGCGCAGACACTGGTGAACAACGGCGTACGCGCCGTGTGCGAAGGCGCGAACATGCCCACGGACTGGAACGGCATGCGCGCCTTTCTGGACGCTGGCATCCTGTATGGCCCCGCCAAGGCCGCCAATGCCGGTGGGGTGGCCGTGTCGGGCCTCGAACAGAGCCAGAACGCATTGCGCCTGTCCTGGAGCGCCCATGAAGTGGATTCCCGTCTGCAGACGATCATGCACGACATCCACGAGACCTGCCTGCGCCACGGCTCGGAGAACGGCGGCGTCAACTACGTGAAGGGGGCCAACATCGGCGGCTTTCTCAAGATCGCCGATGCCATGCTCGCCTACGGCATCATTTGACGCCTTCGGATTGAAGGCCAGCAGCCGTCATCAGCTCCCGGGTGTAGTGGGTTCGTGGCGCGTTGAACAGGGCCTCCGCCCTGCCCTGCTCCACGATTTCCCCTCCCTTCATCACCACTAGGTGATGAGCCAGCACCCGCACCACGTTCAGGTCGTGGCTGATGAAGAGGTAAGTCAACCCATGCCGCACCTGCAGAGCCCGCAGCAGATCGACGATCTGCGCCTGCACGGTGCGGTCGAGCGCCGAAGTGGGCTCGTCGAGAACCAGGAATTCCGGGCGCAGTGCCAAGGCTCGGGCAATGCAAATGCGCTGCCGCTGGCCACCGGAGAATTCGTGGGGATAGCGCGCCATGTGGTCAGCTTCGAGCCCGACCTCCTCAAGCGCCTCGCCCACCCGCGCTACCCTCTCCGCAGGCGTCATGCGCGGTTCATGCACGCGCAGGCCCTCCTCGACGATGCGCTGCACCGAGAGCCGCGGCGATAGGCTGCCAAACGGATCCTGAAAGACGATCTGCATGCGGCGGCGTTCGGCCACCAAGGCGCTCCCCTTGGCCTCATGCAGGGCGCGACCACGGAACTCGATGGTGCCTTGGGATCGAATCAGGCGCAGGAGCCCGAGGCCAAGGGTCGTTTTGCCGGAGCCGGACTCCCCCACCACCCCCAGGGTCTGGCCGGTCGGAACATCGAGGTCGAGGTCGCGGACTGCGAGACGCCAATGGCGGCGGCCGAGCCCGCCCTTGCCCTGGGCGTTGCTGACGTTGAAGTCGCTAAGCCGCAACACGGGCGCGGGGGGGGGCTGCGGGGGCACCGGCGCGCCCGACGGCTCCGCCGCCAGCAGACGTTGGGTGTAGGCATGGCGGGGCTGCTCGAAGACCTGCTGGCGAGCGCCGGACTCCACGATCTCCCCGCCCGTCATCACATAGACGCGATCGGCCATCTGCCGCACGATGCCGAGGTCATGGGAAATCAGCAAAAGCCCCATGCCCGTCTCCGCTTGCAGCTCCCGCAGCAGCGCCAGAATCCTGGCCTGTATGGTTACGTCCAAGGCCGTGGTCGGCTCATCGGCGATCAGTAGCCGGGGTTCGTTGGCCAAGGCCATCGCAATCATCACGCGCTGGCGCTGGCCGCCGGACAGCTCATGGGGATAGGCGTTGAGCCGCTGGCCAGCATCGGAGAGATGGACCCGTTCAAGCAGTTCCAAGGTGCGCCGCCTTGCCGCCTTTCGGCTCATGCGGCGATGGGTGATTAGGGTCTCGCCAATCTGCCTTGCTACGCTGTGCAACGGGTTGAGGGAGGTCATCGGCTCCTGGAAGATCATGCTCACGTCGCCGCCACGCACGGCCCGCAACAGGGCCGCATCCGCGCCGATCATCTCCCGGCCGCCAATGCGCACCGAGCCGCGAGGGTGGCTGGCGCGTGGATAGGGCAGCAGTTGCAACGCGGACAGCGCACTGACCGACTTGCCGGACCCGGATTCGCCGACCAGCGCCACGGTTTCGCCCTCATCCACGTCGAAGGACGCGCCGCGCACCGCGTCAACTGCACCGAACCGCACCCAGAGATCGCGCACGGACAGAAAGGATTCAGCCACCAGCGCCCTCCGGCAAGGGCGCGGAAGCTGGGCCGGCCCCGGAACCGCCAGCCACGGCTCGGCGCGGGTCGAAGGCGTCGCGCACCGCCTCGCCAATGAAGATCAGCAAGGTCAGCATCGTGGCCAAGGTGGCGAAGGCGGCCAAGCCAATCCAAGGCGCATGCAGGTTCATCTTCGCCTGCGACAGCAGGCGGCCGAGGGACGGCGACTCCAGCGGCAGCCCGAAGCCGAGGAAGTCGAGCGCCGTCAAGGTGGTAATCGCTCCGTTGAGCAGGAACGGCAGGTAGGTGAGGGTCGCCACCATCGCGTTGGGCAGCACATGGCGGCGCATGATGGTGATCTCGCGCACGCCCAACGCCCGGGCCGCCTGCACGAATTCAAAATTGCGCGCCCGCAGGAACTCGGCGCGCACCACGCCCACCAAGGCCATCCAGCTAAACAGGGCCAACGCGCCGAGCAGCCAGAAGAAGTTGGGTTCAACGACGCTGCTCAGGATGATGAGCACGAAGAGAATCGGCAGCCCAGCCCAGATCTCGACCACCCGCTGGCCAACGAGGTCCGTCAGGCCGCCGAGATAGCCCTGCAA